>JARCRS010000054.1 GCA_029850555.1 archaeon
GAGCTTCGAATCTAGCCCAATGGGAGAGGGTCAAACTTATTGGATGATCTCAACAGGACCGCAAGGAAAGAGTCTTGGAGGGGGGCATGTACAAAAAGCAAGGACCTGACGAGTTCGTGAGATTCTATGTCGGGGATGAGGACTTGGAGGGAGCAATCTCAAGATTCGAAAAAGCAGGTGGGAATCTTATTCAGCGGTTTGATGTTCCTGGAATGATAACGGGCGCCTTAATGCATGATCCTGAAAACAATGTAGTTGGAATCATCAAGATCCCATCGCAAAACTCTCCCAGTCGAAGCAGAAGCTCTTCTAGGAAAAAGCGTCCAACGAAGAAATCTAGATCCTCGCATAAGCGAAAAAGGTAGTTCGTAGCTATTTCCAACTAGAGTACCGATCGTGTCTCGTTTTATCATAATGAGCAATAAGCTCACTTCTTGTCCTGTACGAAGCATCACACGTGACGCAGGAGAAGGTTAGATTCTCTAGCCATTGCTCTCTTTGAATTTCCCTTTTGTTTGTTTGCCCTTCCAATCGAGACAATGTCATCCTACTCAGATTTCTATCTAAACTCTTCACACATCAATCGAAAAGAGTTTTGGCTTCCAAAATTTTGGCTCTCTTTATATTTGAATACAATGGATTTCGACGAAGTGGAGCAAACCTTTAACGCTTTGTCCTACCGAATATAAACAATCAAAGATATGTGAAACTATGGTAGAAGCATACTGTGTGAAATGTAAGGCTAAACGAGAGATCAAAGATCCAAAAAACGTCACTATGAAAAATGGCAAGCCTGCTATTCAAGGTGTATGCCCCGTCTGCGGGACAAAAATGTTCCGAATCGGATCTTCTACTTAGTATGGAAATAGGAACTGTTCTAAAGATAGTACCAAGCGAACGCCCTAGCTCTTTTCTTCGCAATGGCGGAATCCCTCTGTGCTACGTCGAACCAAAAAGTTCCGCAATCAACATTTGCGCTGAGGGCTGGGGAGAAAACGGCACGCTTGAAAGGGTTTGATAGTCTAAAAAAATTCTTTGCGTTGAGAGAGGGGACCAAAGCGATGTCGCTTGCAATTGCACATGAGACTATACATCAAGTGCTTTACAAGATCGCAGGAGAAAAAGTATCGCTGCGATTAGATAGGATTTCGGGCGCAGGGGAAATAGTCTAGCGCATCGCCCGCTTTGTCATGAAAATCGGGCCGTATTTTTCGGCTAGCAAATTCATAACTTCTCCAGTATGCTCGTTCATTACATGCTCAAGGAATCGGACAGCTATATTTCCAACTTCTACTTCAGTTCCTGATTCAAATGCCTGGTCAGCTAGATCTATGCAAGTGCCGCATTCCGATATAGGAACTACTCGTCCTACTGCTGCTTTTCCATTTGACATGTTATTTTTGTTCCTTCCAATGTCTACTGTGCGGATATTTATTCATGGAGGCGTGATAGCTAGAGAATAGGGAATGCCAGCGGTGTGACTTGAACACACGACAGCTCGGTCTTCAGCTTCACCAAGAGATTGTCCTCTTTCGAGTGCTCTCCCAGGCTGAGCTACGCTGGCAAAATCTGGATCGTGAGATGCGACCCTGTTACGGCTTTTAAGAATTCCCTGAAGGTAAAAGGACTAGAGAAATTAAAACCGGCGTTTTATCATTAGGGCCTCTGTTCGCGAAAGTTTCCAGATTCAAAAATGCTTCTCTAGAAAACACCGGCAGGCTGCTCTTCCATTCTGCATGAAGAGATTGTTACTTCAAGTTCTCGGTGAGTCTTCATGTGATCGTCGAGCATAGTCTTCTCTCCAAAGGCTTCAAAACAGATTGTGCAGAAATAATCTCTTTTCGGTACAACCGTTGCCTGAACGTCTTTGTTTTCCTTTCTAGACTCTGTTTTTTCCTTCGCTTTCTTCGATTTCTTCTTGCTCTCTTTAGGCAAGGTGATTATATTGGATGGAATTGTCGGATATAGGTTTTTCATTATTTAGGGTAGAAATACGACTTTACGCATTTAAAGCCAAATCTCATATAATTGGCTATCAATGGCAAATCATAGATCTCTTCTTTATATTCTACTCTGAGATGCGTAACCATTGTCTCTTGCCTTCAGACCAAAGTCATTCTTCAAGCCGAGCAGCGAAGCGGAGCTCTCAAAATATCTAAAGCAGTTTGGAGAAAGAGCCAAAATAATTGCTGGAGGAACTGGAATCTACGAAATTGCTCATAGAGGTCTCCTTTCCGACGTGGAGGCCCTTGTTGATATTAGCGGGTTAAATCTCTCGTATATCGAGTCCAGCAGTGATGTCACGAGGATAGGCGGCGCGACTACCATGTCGGCGCTCTATCAATCTAAGCAAATCGCAGATCGAAAAGAGTTATCTGCAGTATTAGATTCTCTCAAGTCAATACAGCCTCTCCAAGTGAAGAACGTCGCGACTATTGCGGGTGCGATTTGCACTGCACTTCCTTTCTTTGATCTCCCTGTCGCCTTGCTCTCAATCGGCTCACGTGTTAGAATCGGCCCGACTGGAGCAATCAAGAATTTGAGTGATTTCGTAAAAGGATACTTTTCGGTAGATCTAGATCAAGGAGAATTTGTGAAGGAAATTGAGATCCCGGTTGGAAACAAAAATACAGCAAGCGCATTTCAAAAATTCGCTCTGACGCACGATGATTGGGCACTGATTAATTGTGGAGTTTCAGTCTCACTTGACAGGGGAAGGGAAATATCAGATTCGGCGATCGTATTTGGTGGAGGTGTAGGAGAGAAAGCTGTTAGAGCTAAAAGCATCGAAAAGTCGTTGATCGGAACTCGAATCGATGAATCTAAAATCAAAGAGATATTTGATAAAGAAATCTCAAAAGATCTAGAACCAATTTCGGACATTCGTTCATCGGCGAAATACAGATTGCATCTTGCAAAGGTAGTTGGAAGAAGAACCTTTCTTGAAGCGCTTGGGCGAATCAAATAGGATGATGTTATGGAAAACATCCGGCTATCTGTAAATGGTCAAAAGTACTTGCTCGACCTCGATCCTTCGGAATCCTTGAACCATGTGATCAGGGAGAGACTAGGACTCATTGGAACAAAAAGAGGCTGCGAAACCGGCGGGTGCGGTTCCTGCACAGTAATAGTTGACGGAAAAGCCGTTTATTCTTGTATGATGTACGCGATGCAAGCTCTGGGAAAGGAAGTGATTACAATCGAGGGACTGCGCGAAAATTCAGGCGAGCTTGACATAATCCAAAAATCATTCATGGAAGCTGGCGGACTCCAATGTGGATATTGCACACCTGGCTTCATAATGTCCGCAAAAGCACTTCTTGATTCGAATCCGGATCCAGGTCTTACTGAGATCAAAGATGCATTGGTTGGAAATTTGTGTAGATGCACTGGCTATACAAAGATCTTTGATTCAATCAGGCTTGCCGCAAAAGAAAAGAAAACGAGCAGAAAGTTATAACACAAAAACGATTCCTTTTTCAAACTCTGCAAAAGCTTCTCCTCCTTGAAGCTCGAATGTCAAAGAACGTAATGTCCGAGGATAGAAACGAAGTAGTGGATCCGACTGTTGAGTTGATCTACACCTCGGATGACAAAGGGAATCTAATTGCGTTAGAACCAAGAGAGAAATTACACCTTACAGTCTCCTCTAAACTTCATGCCGCGGTAATAGGAATGATTCGAAGAAAAGATGGCACATATCTTCTCCAGTGGAGGTCCTCAAAGAAACTCGGAGGAAGCCGCCTAGATGTGTCTGCAACTACGCACGTGAGAAAAGGGGAAACATACGAAACTGCGCTTCAAAGATCATTTCGCAAAGAACTACATATCAAAGAAAGTGTGCCGCTGAATCACATGTTTGACTTTCGCTACACTGAAGATCTTGGAGATCACAAAGAAAACGAATTTTGCAAAGCGTATGCTGGCGACTATGATGGAGCTTATGAACCTGATCCGGATGAAATCGATTCCGTCGAATTTATGGGAATTGATGGGATGAAAGAATTTGTCGTGAAAAACGAAACAAAGGCGACAAAGTGGCTGAGAGAGACCGTGAAGCGGATGTAGATTCGAATTTGGAGAGTGAGATATCATTCAGAAAGAAGAGCTACTATCAGAAGACGAAAAACTTGTTCAAATCTACAAAATAATGCTACTTGCACGAGTTCTTGATACGAAGATTGTAAGTATACAAAGACAGGGACGAATAGGTCCATACGTCCCTTGTATTGGGGAAGAAGGGGCGGTTGTTCCAAGCACCTTCTCACTAGAAAAAAAAGATTGGCTGGTCACTTCTTATAGGGAGTTAGGCGCTCATCTTACGAGAGGGATATCCCTTGACCTTATTCTAGCTCAACTCTTCGGGAACTCGAACGATCTCTCCAAAGGAAGACAGATGTCAAACAGTTGGGGAAGCAAATTGATGAACGATGTCCCCACCGCGGCGCCAATTGGCGCTTATCTTCCGGTGGCCGTGGGGGTTGCAACAGCGGCGAAGCTAAGAAAAGAGAAAGTAGCTGTGCTTGCTTTCCTTGGGGATGGCGCGACCTCATCCTCTGATTTTCACGTTGCCCTGAATATTGCAGGAGTAAACAAGGCTCCAATTGTTTTCATTTGTAGAAACAATGGGTGGGCGATCTCTCTACCAGTCTCAAAACAAACCGCGTCAGAAAGCATTGCGATCAAAGCTAAGAGTTACGGTTTTGAAGGGCTCAAAGTGGACGGAAGCGATGCTCGCGCTGTTTACCTCGCATCAAAGGCGGCTCTTGAGAAGGCTCGTGGTGGGGGCGGTCCAACCTTGATAGAGGCATTGACCTACAGAGCCGGTCCACATTCAACTGCAGATGATCCAAAGAGATACCGGAAGGATGAGCTTTCTTGGGAAGACAAGGATCCAGTACGCTTACTCAAAGAGTCGCTCATTGCAAAGGGCTTATGGGACGAAGAAAGTGATGCAGCGCTTTCTAAAGAGTATAACACTAGTATCTCTGAGAGTATAGCTAGGCAAGAGTTGATCGGGCCCCTGCCGGCAAGAGAATTGATCTTTCAAGACGTGTATTCCATGGTGCCCTGGAATCTGAATGAACAAGCCGGAGAAATTTCCGAAAACTAACTTCTCTTTTCACTTTCGCTGTTGCTTCTTCGTTGATGAAGATGAGGCGTTCTTTACTCGCACATTCGGCTTTTTTGCAGGGATTTGGATCTCTGGAGGTGAAATGGGACCCTGTTCAGAGTCATTCTTCATCTTAGAAGCCATCTCACGAAGCTCGGTGATTTGAAGCGCTAGCTGAGAAACTTGCTTTCCTCGAGGCGTAATGGCATACTGTGTCACATATCTTAAACCCAAGAGCTTCGGTTTTGGCTCGATGAGACCTTCTTCAATCAGTTGATGTAGCGCTCTACTCGCCGAAGAACTGCTCTTGCATGCCCTTGTTGCTTCAGTATAACTTACAACGTCGGCATTCTTTTTTGCAATGTAAGCTAGGAGTGCTATGTCGGTGACTGGTCGGCGCATTTTTTTCAGCGATTAGCTCAATCGCTACTCAAAATTACGATATAAGGAGTACTTTTGCTTACCCTTTCCAGATTCCAATTGCAAAGCCGACTAGCCAGAATATTGGGAATGTGTAGATTATCGAGGTCCCACCATGAGAGGCTTGGAAAGCAATTATTTGCAGAATCTTATCGACGACGCCGTTTATTGACAAGCCGAGAGGCGCACTTAAGCCCATTAGTCCGGCGACCAATATTCCAATGATGATCAATATTGCTGACATTAATCCTTTCTTTGCGGCGAGGCCGAATATGGCGCCATCTACAAAAAGCAGAATTATAGTTATGATCGAGGAATAAGGAGCGAGGTTTGAGGGTAAGAAACTAAGAGAGAAAGGTATCAACAAATTTTTTCTCAGATCTCTCAGACTTGTTCTTACCGTGTTTTATAGTTTCGTATGCGTAGATAAGCGACAAGATGATTAAACTATAAACCACACAGGTGTAGCTTGTCTGCCCTTTTCATTTTCTTGATCTGAATTTCTCTTTTGAGAGCTCTTGATTTTGTACGAAATTTTTCCAAATGTATCATGGTGACAGGCAGGCGTGATCTAGTGAATTTAGATGCGATTCCAAGATTATGCAGCCTGATCCTCTTTTTTGGATCTACAGTGTATCCAGTGTACAATTCTCCCTTTGCACAGCTCAGTACGTACACATAATGGTACTTGGTCTCGTCGCTGCTGTTAGCGCTCAACAATTTTAGAGCCTTCCCGCTTTCCTTTTTATTATATTTCTCCTTTTTGAGCCAAAAGTGTTTTAGTCAAGAAAGAGCTTTGGTTCCTGAGTTACGCTTGGGAGCCGTTGATGTTACAGAGAAACGAAAGGTCACTACGACTGCTGATCTTATGCGCAGAGGAGCGACTCTATTAAACGAAGCCTGCCCCAGATGCGGTGGTGTCCAGATAAGATACCAAGGCAAAGTGTACTGCATAAATGAGTATGATATCTCAAGCATTCTTTCGTCTCCTGCCCCAAAGCAAGAGCCATCACCTCCAATAGTGCAGCCGATCGCGTCTCAACCTTCACGATTGATCCCTCGCTCCAGCCCTTCTGAGAGCACTCCAGGATCTGAGAGAGACGCGTTGAAGAATTTGCTTGAAGCGAAGCTTGCAAAAGTTTCGAAAGAGCTTGAAAGCTCTCAGGATTTTGATCAGCAGGCAAAGCTCCTTGAACTGATCTCAAAATATCTCGAGACTTTGGAGAAGCTTAAAGGAAGCGGCTCAACTGCCTCCTGAGAAGTGGCAAAATGTGGGATCTGAGGAAAATTCTCGGTTCGTGGATGAACAAACGGGAGATACTAAGTCTTCCAAATGCTTTGCTTGTGGAAAACCTATAGCTGATCCCAAAGAAGAAAATCATCTCGGAGAAGAAGTCATTTGCGACGCTTGCCGGGAAGAGATGTTTGCTTCCCTTGAAGAGGCTTGGGTGAAGCACTCTGCGTTTCTTGATTCTGCCTTGAATTAGGCGGTCTATGTTCCACGAGAAGAAGGGGCCCAAAAGTACTCCTGATTGAGGGGGGTACACGGCGTAGATAGAAGATTTCCGCTAAAAATTTTCGTTGCTTAATAAAGAAAATACCACAGAATAAGTATCACAGAGCTATGGCCAAAGCTACGGTGTACCCGCTTCTTATGTGTTGGTATGAATTCCTATCCATAAAGGAACAAGGCACTTTTCAGTTGCTCTAAAAATTAATTTCTTTAATCATTTTTTCTCGAGCGCCTAAGATTCTCTGACGCTCTCTAGAGTTGAAACTGCAGACCAAATTGTCACTCTGCTAAAAGAAGGCATGTTTGGATCCTGGCTCACTTCTTCGAGTATTGATATCGAGTTTGCGGCTCGGATTCCGATGGGGGTTTTTGTATCGGTTAGCGTGTTTATTGCGTCTTTGACTATTTTTCGGATATTCCTAGGAGTGATGTTGCTTTCGACGACCTGTTGAAGAGTACCAAGGGCCTTCTGGACCTTTTCCTCGTTTTCGATTTTTCTTTTCTGTCGCTTCTCCGCGGCTGTTGACATGATATTGACATCTCCAAAGCAAGATTATGACAAGGCATTGTTGTTTTAGCTTTTTTAACTCTTCTCCGAGGACCATAGTCCTACGAGCCATTTGAACGAGAGGGACATCTCAAGGATCCGAATTTGAGTAGCCCATGGACCCGGAACACATACCAAAGATATATGGGAAACGCGTTTTTGGAAGCAAACTACGAGATAGACCGAGGTAACCGACTAAATGGTCGAATTGGGCCCCAGCTATTGGAAAATCACACTTACAGATCTGTTTTTTTTGGGCCGAAGTGTGAAATCACTTCATAAGAGTGTAACTGATCTCGCGTTAATCGCAATAGAAATCTTCTCTTTATTCGTCGATTTCGAGCCTTCCTCCGCGTGCAAATTCTTTGCGCAGCCGGTCTAAACTCTAGTACAGATCGTACAAAGGTATAGGATTAAGTCGAGTGTTCGATGACTCATTTGTTTTGAGGAAAAAGTCAAATGACGATGAAGAATCGGAGCCGAATGGAAATTCTCTACGATATAATTGCAGCAGCACGTGCCTCGGCAAGGAAAACGCACCTTATGTACATGTCGAATCTTTCTTTCAAGCAACTCGACGTCTACCTAAAATTTCTGCTCCGCCAGTCGTTAATGGAGGAACGTTTTGACATTGAAGACGGAAGCAAGCGATACTACGTCACTAGCAAGGGATTGCAATTCCTGGATCTCTTTGAAAATCTCCAATCTTTCATGGGAAATGCAAAATCAGCTGAATTAGAAACATCCACTTTCATTGCATCTCCAGAGAACACAGATACAAGTAAAATAGTCATGCAGCAACCAATGTCATAGGAGTGGAGAGTCTCCAAGAGAGGACGTTGCTCTCCCCTTTCTTCTCCGCCCTGAGTCGCGTCTCTCGCTGATTTTGTCATGTCTTGATTTTCGACATGACCTCATTGGAGAATAATTTTGCTTTCTCTTTTTGCTTTGGTTTGGAGAATCGAAACATGGCTCCCTTCACACCAATTTTTTCGTATTGCCTAATTTGATCAATTATCTCTTCCGTAGTCCCAAAGACCGCGGAGCCCATATAGAATTTTGTAAGCTCATCTTTTGTCATCTCTCTTCTCTTCGCATCTTCCTCAAGTTCAATCTCGAGCTCTTTCTTCGAGCCTGCAAAAAAACAGGCTCCCGAGACAGTCTTTAAGATAGAATTGTAATCCCGACCTATTTCTGAACAATAATCCTTGAGCTGCGCCAGCTTTCTCATACACTCTTCTATGCCAAGGCCCCTAATCGTGAAATTACTAATGTCAGCGTATTTTGCTACGATTCGAAGGATTCCCTTTGCCTTGCCGCCCACGAGTATCGGCGGATGGGGCTTTTGCATGGGTTTAGGAAGGCTTTCCGCGTCCTCGAGAGCGTAATGTGTTCCCTTGAAAGTAGTCTTGTCTTCCTGCCACAATTTTGAAATGACTTGAATCGATTCATCGAGCATTTCTAGCCTAGTTTTGAGGTTCGGGAATTTGTATCCAAAGTCTAGCGCTTCTTTCTCGTACCACCCTGCGCCGATTCCAAAGATCAGTCTTCCCTTGCTCAAGTTGTCAACTGTGGCCGCCATCTTGGCTAGGATTCCCGGATGACGGAATAGATTGTTAGTTACAAGAGGAACAAGTTTTGTCTTTTTCGTATTCAGTGAAATTGCTGGAAGGAGGCTCCAAGCTTCGAGGCATATTTCATTTTCATCACTAAGGGAATAGAAATGATCGTAGAACGAGATACTATCAAACCCGAGATCTTCCCCAAGCTTAGAGAGCAAAAGTATCTCGTCATAATCTAGTCCTCCGTGATCTATATTGAACCCGATATGATTCAATTGACATTGAACCGTCTGGGTCTTGGAAGTTTTTTCTCTTTAAGCCTTCTCTGAAGCATAGGAAAAGAAGACAAACTCTAAGATCTTATCAAAAGAGCAAAAAATTGTTAGAATCGACTCATTATATCCTTTGAGAAAGTCTCCAGATTCCTCGGATCATACTTTCCTCGGAAGTTAACTATGAGATACTCGATTCCCGCATCCACCAATGTTGAAACCTGATCTGAGATTTCTTGGGGGCTCCCAAGGAGAAATGCGCTGACGTATGCTTCGAGGTCGATCCAAGATGGCTTCAACTGTTCTATCTTTTGAATTGCCTCTGCCCTATTATTTGCAAATATTACAGTCGCTAGCTTTGTTTTGAGAATACTCGAGTAATCTCTTCCAACATCTTTGCAATGTTTTTTCAAGGCATCTAATTTCCTGCGTAACTCTTCTCCGCTCGAAAAAAGATTGCAGGCATCAGCATATTTTGCGACGAGCTTGAGCGTGATTTTCTCACCGCCTCCTCCGACCAGTATCTTCGGCCTTGGTTTTTGGATCGGTTTTGGATTTAAAACGAAATTTTCGATGTCATAGTACTTGCCATGAAAGTTCGGCCTGTCTTCTGTCCAGGCTTTTTGTATGATCTGAAGAGATTCCTCAAGCATTGCAAGTCTCGTCCTGTTGTTCTCAAATTTGTAGCCGTAGCGTTTGGCTTCATCTTCAAACCACCCTGCTCCGAGACCTAGCCAAAATCGGCCATTGCTGATCTGGTCGATCGTAGCTCCCATTTTTGCGAGTAGCGCAGGATTACGAAAAAAGTTGCAAGTAGCTAGGGCTCCTAGCTTAATCTTCTGAGTTAGTGCGGCTAGCGCAGAAAGTGTTGTATATGATTCCATGATCGGTTCTTCGTTTTTTCCTACAAGGCCGATCTGAGTTAGATGATCCATAATCCAAAAGGAATCATATCCTTCCTCCTCACATTTTTTGGCAATCTCGCTGAGTTTCTCAAAGATCAACCCTGTCCCTTCGAAAGTGTGCGAGGGCTGCTGGTATCCAAATTTCATTTTTCTGAACTTGATCTCCTGATCGGCAAAAATCTGCCCTTTAAGTACGGGCAAAGTGTTCTAGAGCATTGTCTAGTGCCAGATTGTTTATTCGACTTCACATCTATAAAGGAAATTCTTCGAACCTCCTTTGAATTGAACCTAGAAAAAGTAACTAGCATTTCGATTCGGTCGATTTCTTTTCAAAACCAACTACAATCTTAATGGAGTATGCATACTAGCGGTATAGAATTAATCGACACACCAGATAATAGAATCGGGCTTTAAAATATGATATCCGCTTTTGGTGTGGTAAAGAACTTGGCACAAAAGATTCGTGTTATCGGGCGAACCGTTACCTGCACCAAGTGTAAACAGCTTGCGGACTGCTATTGCGCGTGTGGAACTTTTCTCTGCGTCTTACATCTTGGGGTTCATAGATGCATAGTACAGTTGAGAGCCACGTACAGCAGAGAGCTAGTTGAAGCTCTCCGCTAGAGAGAAATAAACGTCCGAACGCTTTTTTCTAACCGATTACCCTCAATTCTTTTTAATGGTCTTTCCTAAAACGACCTTCGCCGGGGGACTCGAAAGGGCCGGGGTAACACGGTATCGATGCATGGTGTGCATAGGTCCCGATAGCTCAGCCTGGTTAGAGCGCCAGCCTCCTCAGATTTCGGAGAGTTCGGGCTACAAAGCTCTCTTCTGAATTAATGCGAGAAAAAAAGTCTCCATAAGGTAAGAGAGGGCGAGACTCATAATCTGGAGGTCGCGGGATCAAAAGGCTCGTGTTCGAATAGAACTTGCCGTGAGAGTCCCGTCCCCGGTACATTCACCCAGCGGTATGGTACCGAGACAATATTTCACTTCTAATGATCGTATGAAGGCGAAGAAAGAAGATGAACTCTATGATGAAGAAAACGATGACTGACCACCGTCTTGAGAAAAGTAGGCAGAAGTGTGATTCGAACAAGCCCATCATAGACGGAGTTGAGCAGATTTTTTCGACAACCGAATGAAATGTCTTTTCGTCGAAATTGCTCTACTGATTTGTCAGCTTCGTAATTGCCGTACAGTCAACGGTGAATTTAAATTCCTTTTGAAGATTGGAGTGTCTTCAGAGATGACATGAAATGCGGCTAGTCACTTTTTCAAACGGTTTTCAAAATAGATTAGGTGTTCTCATTAATTCCGCCGTCATTGACGTTAAGAGTGCATGCGAAGAGGTTCTTGACCACGGCATCGCTTCGATTTTTTCTGACATGCGTTCTTTTCTTTCAAGTGGCGATTTGGGGTTGAAGCTTGCAAAGGATCTTATTGAGACTGTCAAGCTCTCCAGCGATTCCGGTAGAGATACAAAATCTAGGCGGTCGTACAGATCTTTGATTGCTTTGGATAATCAAATCCACCTTAGGGCGCCCATAAGCGATCCGCAAAAGATTCTGTGCCCGGCTGTTAACTACATGTCACACAGTAATGAGTCTCAGGTGAACCCGCCGAAAGAGCCTTACTTTTTTGGAAAATTTGCGAACACAATAATAGGGCCAGATGACCCAATCCTGATTCCCGATATCTCGAATAAGATTGATTATGAAGTCGAATTGGCTGCGATAATCGGAAAGCGAGGAAAGAATATCTCGAAGGATCAGGTGTACGATTACATTGTGGGTTATACGATCCTAAACGACATCAGCTTTCGCGATCTTCAAGGATGGCCCAAACCAGCTTCGAGTCTAGGAATGAACTGGTACAAAGGAAAAGGCCTCGATGGCGCCTGCCCGATAGGGCCCTGCATAGTTACAAAAGACGAAATTTCCACTCCCTATCCTTTGAAAATAATGTTGCGAGTGAATGGAAAAACGCGCCAAGATTCCAGCACTGAAATGCAGATATTCCAACTGCCAGATCTCGTATCCTACGTTTCTCAAGGGATTACGTTAGAAGCTGGAGATATCGTCTCGACAGGAACACCTGCTGGTGTTGCGAGTACTACTGGCGAATTTCTGAAGGATGGGGATATCGTGGAAGCAGAAATTGAGAAAATAGGCGTTCTGAGGAATCGCATTCTCTCAGAAGAATCATAGAATTGAAATGGCGAGCTAGAGATAGAAACCCTTCGGTAAAAAGTTGTAAATGATGATAGTACCTGTTTCATTTCTACGAGTTGAGAATATCCACTTTCGCTTTGAAACTGCGCTTCCAGTATGTTATTCAGGTTAGGGCGTTATTAAGCTAGGAAGAGAACTAGAAGGTAGGAGGTGCGGCTCTCTTTCTAGTCCTCATGTAAAACACCGAAGCGGCAGCCAAGACTGCAACTACCACTACCACTGCTATTATTATGTAGAGTGTTTCCGAGTTTGTTCCTGTCGAGGGAGCTGTAATTATCGGGTTTGCTGAGGTCGGCTGAATTGTAGCAAGCGCCGTCCAGTTCCAGACATAAGAGTAGTAGATCAGATTGTTCGATGGATAGTTAGTGTAGTATTGTGTGTTGACAACAAACAGCTTGTCAGGATAGGCGAGCACAAGTGAAGGTAGATACTGGGCATTGAGTGCTTCGATATTGGACAAATAGGCATTATCCTGCTGGACATTTGACGTGCTGTCAAAAGCTGTAACATTACTCAACCATTCTTGGTTCGCGCTATTTGGCGACAGCCAGACATGGTTAGGTACTGTCGGTAGCCAATACACATCCCAGCCGGGGAGTGTGTCCAAGAACGAGTTGCCAAAGTAGGCGACATTGATCGTAGCCAGGATCATTCCACTTGTGATGCCGCCGACATTGCTACTGTAATCCCCGACAATTGTGCCAGCGGTTGTCGTTTGCACATTTACCTTGATCCCTACATTACCCAAATCCGTTGCCATTATTTGCGCAGCAACAGGATCAGCTGTATTGTCCGTGTCTGCCCATAGATTTAGCGTGACATCAGTCCCATTCGGATACTTGAGAGGAGTGTTGGAGCTCCCACCGCCGGTGAATCCAGCGTTGTGGAACAGATTAAGCGCTGTAGTTGGGTTGTACCCGTAGCTCATTTGATTGGAATTGAAAAGACTTGTAGCAATTGGAGAAACTGCTCCCTGTGCATTGTACGCTGTCAGACCGTATCCGGCGTAAGCTTGTTGGACTATTGCACTTTGGTTAACAGACCAGGCAAGTCCCTGTCTGAAATCGGTCATATTGTAAGGATAGATGGAATCGTTGTACTGTACGTCCGTAATTCCATATCCCTTTTCATCATACAGTTTCAGGTTGTGGTTCGCCGCAAGGACTGCTTGCGCATTTGAATATTCTACGAAGGCAAAGTCGGTGGAGCCAGATTCTAGGTATGTGGACGTCTCAGAAAGCGAGTCAACGAAGTTTATGTCTATTTGACAAATACTTGGCTTTATTGGAAAGTATGGGTTTCTCAGCATGGTCATCGAAAACGAACCAGAGGTATAGTTCGAGACGTAAAACGGCCCGTAGGCAATGTCAGTACCAAAGTTCGCACCTCCAGCGCCCTGAGAATTTACAAACGCAGCCGGATAAGTCGTTGTGTAATAGTCAGATCTTAGCTTCTGCCACCATTGAGAATCAGGCTGATTCAGAACAAAGACAGCCTCAGATGAATTGTAAGCATACTCGCTCTTGACCTCCAGGTGAAGACCAGCAAAATCGTAAGTGGCGTTAAGACCGAAATTAGGCCCAAACGTAGCTAGGAAATCCGAAGCATTCACAGGCACTCCGTTAGACCACTTTGCCCCGGGCTTGGCATTGAAATACCAAATTGTGTAATTCGGGGACGATTTGATCCAGTCGGTCATCGCAGAGATAGATTCAATGCTGCCATTTGGAAGATCGAAGCCCGCGGGATTGGAGTATTCCGTGAAAATTATCGGCACTGAGGAGCTGCCTGTAGTAAGGGTAAGGAAATTCAGGCTGTTAGGAGGAGAAACCAGCGTTTCATGAAAAGGTCGGCTAGGGCATCCGACTGCCGCTGATGCTGTTGTGCTACTTTGAGCGCTCGCGACTGATGCGAGCGGTATAATGGTCCCAATTCCCGAAAAAACTAGGAGCGACAGGACAAGAATAGTCGTTAACCTCGTCTCGGCAGATTCCTTCAGCATTTGCTTTTTTGGGAGCTTATCTACTCATTATTATGCATTCTCATTGTTTGTAGCCATCAAAGTAGCAACTCCTGAAAACAATTTATGAATGCCGTGAGACCAAGAAAGAAAACACATGAATTTACTCGGGAGAAAGATCATCACATCTCTGATCGTATTCTTCGTGGCGCTTAACCTCGATTTCTTTCTTCCGAGATTCGCTCCAGGGAACGCCGCCGAGATCTTTGCATCTGGAACACGAGTGCCGCAACAGGCCGTTATACTGCTCGAACAGCGATTTGGTCTAAATCAACCACTGTCGGTGCAGTATGTTGATTATCTGAAGAACGTTTTCCTCTCGTGGCCACCGTACTTCGGGGTTTCTTACGAATTTTATCCTACTCCAGTAAGCAATCTGATCGCTTCGAGGATTCCTTGGACACTTCTGCTGATCTCAGTCAGTTTGTTTGCATCAATAATGCTTGGCTACTTCTTTGCTGGGTGGGCAGCTAGTCGGAGAGGAGGGAAATTCGAGCACGGATCAGTCTACACTTCAATAGCCCTATTTTCAACTCCGCCTTTTTGGATAGCTATGGTACTGATTTGGGTCTTGGCGGTGACCTTGAAGTGGTTTCCGACTTATGGTAACATAGACTTCAATCCTGGGACAGGATTGAATTACGATTATTCTATCTTGATTCATGCGGTGCTTCCAATTATTGCTCTAACTTTGGTCACATTCGGTCAAAACTATCTCATATTACGAGGAGCAGTTCAGGAGGTACTGAAAAGTGACTTTGTTACGGCCGGGAAGATGCGCGGCTTCAAAACAACAACAATATCTTTTCAGTACGTCGTGAAGAATTCGCTGTTGCCCTACGTTTCTCTTCTCGGATACGGGGTTTCGACTATGATCAGTGCGGTAATAGTCATAGAATTCGTCTTCGGTTACCAAGGGCTTGGAGACCTTATTGTTGACGCAATCATAAATAGAGACTATCCGGTAGTTGAGGGCTCGTTCTTCTATGTGACGCTTATTGTAATAGCTTTCACGCTTTTGGGCGACTTTCTATTGTACAATTTGGATCCTAGGGTGAAGCAATGAAATGACAACGGTCTCAGATACGTGGGCCAGGATTCAAAGAAACTCTTGGGTCCAAGTAGTGTCGATGCTCTTTGAGAAAAGATCTGCTCAGGTAGGTGGAGCTATACTGCTTGTTTTTGCGTTGTTTATTCTAATCGGGCCATTGTTCATAACTTATGCCCCGCAGGCTTCTGTTGGCCCGCCTAATTCTCCGCCCAGCATTCAACATATCTTCGGGACCGATTATCTCGGGAGAGACGTCGCAAGCGAAGTGATATGGGGAGCTCACCCTTCGATCTTCGTTAGTTTGACGGGTTCGGTGGCTGCCACCATACTGGGTTTGGTAATCGGTGTGTTCGGCGGTTACTACGCGAAGCTCGAAGGTCTCCTGACTGGTCTTGCTGACGTCGTAATTACAATACCTTCGTTCCCTTTGATGATCCTTACAGGATTGATATTCCCCTATTCTGATGCCCTGATCGCGGGGGTACTATCGATTGTTCTCTGGCCGCCAATAGCGAGATCCGTCAGATCCCAGACTCTCTCAATCAAGGAGCGACCATTTATCGAGGCTGCAAAGACTAGCGGCATTCGAGATTTCGAGATAGTGTGGAGGATGGTTCTGCCAGAAGTGTCCTCAATCGCTCTCGCGTTTTTTGTGCTTACTCTCGCCATCTCGACAGTGTTTGTCGTCGGTCTTGAATTTTTGGGGGTCGGCAACCTGACTGAAATTAATTGGGGCACAATCCTCTATTATGCACAGCAGTTTGGTTTCTTCAATCATGACTGGTGGTGGATAGTTGCGCCGGGAGCTGCGATAACGCTGTTCGCTTCTGCCTTCGCGCTCATAGGATTCTCTGTTGAGGAAGCGATGAACCCAAGGCTCAGAATGTCATGACACCACTTCTCAATATCTCGGATCTCACTGTACAGTATCGCCTGAGGAAGAGAGCGACCGTTGCGATGGATGGAGTGTCGCTCGAGATCCCTGTATCAGGCTACACGGTAGGTGTGGTTGGCGAATCTGGAAGCGGCAAGACGACGCTCGGGATGGGAATAATGAACATGATAGAAAAACCGGGAGAGGTAGTATCTGGATCGGTCTTGTTTCAGGGGAAAGAAGTATTAGGGCTCAGCGACGAAATGCTAAGGGGGTACCGGTGGCAGCAAGTCGCAATGGTCTACCAATCCGCGATGAACTCGCTCAATCCTCTGTCCTCTGCTCTTGACCATGTAGTCGAGGTGTTTCTTGAACACACCCAGATGTCCAAGGCGGAAGCAAGTCAGGAAGCAATTAGGTTGCTTTCCGAGGTCGGAATAAGACCCGAGCGAGCGCGTAGTTTTCCTCATGAGTTCAGCGGCGGCATGAGGCAGAGAATAGTTATCGCGATGGCACTAGCCCTGAAGCCAAAGATATTGATCGCTGATGAACCTACATCCGCCCTAGATGTCGTCGTCCAAAAACAGATCCTGCGCCTACTGAAAAGGGAGGTTGCGAAGAACGGACTTTCGCTAATCTTCATCACTCACGAGATCGCACTGCTCCCCGGGCTCGTCGATAATGTAGTAGTCATGTACAAAGGTCAGATCGTAGAGCAGGGCCCTCTAGCCACGGTTATTTACTCGCCGAAGCATCCGTACACGGAGATGCTCGTGAACTCTCTTCTTTCGATGGATTCAACACGCGAATCTCTGGGAAAAAAGGTCCCTGAATCTGATGACTTTGTTGCTTTAGGTGCTGATGCGTGCAAATTTACTAACAGATGCAAATACGCTTTTGAAAGGTGCAGAGTAGAGAAGCCTCTACTGCTTCAAACTGATGGGGATAGATTGGTGGCTTGTCACAAGTACAATTAAACACCCCGAGTTCATTGGGATCTGAGACTGGGCGCTCGGTTCTCAGGATTGAGCATCTGTCCGTTACCTTCCACAAGAAGGGCGGATTCCGCAGGAAGGCGACGTTAGTTAGAGCAGTGGACGATGTCTCCTTCGAGCTTGGAGAATCAGAGGTGCTTTCACTAGTTGGTGAGAGCGGTTCAGGCAAGACAACAGTTGCAAAGTGTATCATGGGACTGGTAGCGCCTACTGCTGGAAAGATCTACTATCGAGGAACGGATCTCGGCGAGATAATGCGGAGCAATATGCGGGAGTACAGACGAGAGGTGCAGGTGATTTACCAAGATCCTTTTGAGTCCTTGAACCCGAGACTAGACGTTTTTACGCAGATCTCTTTGCCTCTTCGGAGACTTGCCGGAGTCTCATCAAGAGATCAACTCATGGAACGCGTCTCCCGTCTTCTGAAGGAGGTTGGATTAGAGCCTGAAGTTACGATCGATAAGCTTCCTCATCAATTAAGTGGGGGAGAGCGGCAGAGGATAAATATTGCAAGAGCTCTTGCTCCAGATCCAAAACTCTTGATAGCTGATGAACCTATCACAATGCTTGATGCTTCTCAGAGAGTGAACATTCTTTCGATGTTAATGGAGCTCAAGAAGAGAAGAAATCTCACTGTCCTAATGATCACCCACGACCTTGCGAGTGCCAAGGTGACGAGCGACAGAACAGCCGTGATGTACCTCGGGCGTCTAATTGAGCTAGGACCAACGAATTCTGTTCTGTCACAACCAATTCACCCATACTCCGAGCTCGTACTGTCTTCGACTCCGAGCGTTGAGCACGGCGTTGTCACAGAGGAAGGTGACGAACAGCGAGAGATTCAGGAGACGCCGGAGATTAGTTGTAACTTTGCACCGAGGTGCAAGTATGCCATTGATGTCTGTTGGAAAGCGCGCCCACCTCTGGAACAGAAGGTAGCATCTAGGTTCGCAGCTTGTTACAATCCCCTGAATAAAACATGAATGCGCGATCAATGATACTCGTTTCTAAGTTCTAATTGACAATTTTTTGTCACTGTAAATAGACGTAAGAGTCAAACCCCCGTCCCCGGTACACTTCCACATCGGTATGATTTCCCAAACAAAATTCCTTTTTTACTAAGTGTATGAAAAACGATGAAGATATGTTCTATGCAGCAAAGAGGCTCGACAACCCTCTCTTGGAAAGTCGAAGAAACTCGCGCCAAAGGACAACAAGGTGATTAAATTACCGATCCATGATACGCATCTCGTTTTTAGCAACAAGATCAAAAGCAATAACAGTCAGCCTTAAACAAACGCTGAAGGGACCAACTTCCATGGAGCAAGAAGAATTAGTAGTAAGGTTTAGACCAATTGGAATAGTCTACACAGAAACAACCGATGAAGAGATTAGAAAACACAATACAAGAGGAAAAGAATCAGTCATAGAAATCTACACCGAATTTCAGGAAGGTCTTCATGGGCTGGAAGGCTTTTCTCACATCTTTGTCATCTCTCACTTTGACAGGTTGAGACCAGAGCAAATAGGTCCGCTTCAAGTGAGGCCAAAGGGATTGTTGAGATACGGGATCAAGCTGGAAGATCTTCCTCTGATGGGTGTCTTCGCATTAGACTCTCCGACTCGCCCTAATGCGATTGGATTGAGCCTCGTTCCCTTGAAGAGGATTGATGAAGGAAGAAATCTAGTAGTTTCTGGCCTCGATCTCTTCGACAAGACCCCAGTGCTGGATATCAAACCCTACCAATCGATTTATCGAGCAGATCAGTACAAACTTCCAGAATGGCACACCAGACTACAAGAGCGGGCAGGATACGTTTGAATGAATGAAAGGATATCTATTTTCATCTCATTACGAGAGTTCATTCTTCTTCCTATCACAGAAGTTCGTCCTCTGTCACCTCACCACTGCGGTCGTGTAAGTTGGAGCCGCACGCGCTCGTCGCAATCGTAATCCTGATCCTTGATCCAGAAACTCTGAGTACGACTGAGTTCGAACTCCATCCTGCACTCGCAGCAAACATTGAGCCTCGTCTCGGAGAAGATTGCGCCAATCATCGTCAATTGTTTTCGTGAAAATGCGTTTGGAGAGCGATTAAATTAAATTGAATGCTTTCCCGTAAGTAGTTAATCTCTTTTTCCCACGATCGAATAGACTATAAGTGCGAATCCCAATGCTTCGGTCCCTGCCTCCACCGTCTCGACTGAGACGAGATCAAATTTGAGCAGCTCAAAGAGTATGCCTGCTGCTACCGCACCTATAGTAACAAACGCGAAACCAACTGCCAAAAAGAGCAGCGACTTGTTCTTTGTTTTAGAATAGCCCTTGCCCCCATAGTATATAACAAAAGCACCCAATACCACTATGGCAAGTTGAAATGCTCTCAGAATGTCAATTATAGGAAACAGCATTTTCGCTCAGGATGTCCCTCATGCTCTAAAAAGAGACCAAAGTCTTGAGATCCTTTCTGCCAAATCCTCGTTCAATACAACATCGAAGGTGATCTCGTCTTGTTCGAGCCCGATTTGCAGTTTCCTGAAAGCGCTCCG
>JARCRS010000055.1 GCA_029850555.1 archaeon
TTGTAGGGTGTGTAGCTAAGTCGCCAAAGCTCTCGAATCTTCAAGTTGAGAAAAAGAAAGGTTAGTCGCTGTTACTTTTGTAATTAGAAGCCGGCGTAGGGATTCAGAATTCTTTTTCGCAGAACATATAATTCCTCTTCACTTTTTCTTTCACTATAGATTCTCAACAAGTCCCAAGGCGAGTTTTTCACAACTAGGAGCGAGAGTTTTCCCCAGAGGGCAAACATGGCGGATGAGACGAGTATCTTTAGAGACTCAGACGGTGGGGTATTCCTTTCTCTAGATTCATGAGCGATCGAAATCCCGATAGAATAGCCGATCTGATGCATGTAGGCTGTCGCGCCGTCCCCGAAACTTTGACGAAGAGCTGAATTCAAAGTAACCCACGATGATAGCGGAAGTGCTAGCATGCGTCTATCCGAATGTCGATTTTTCAGCTCGCCGAGCTCAAACTCAAGATCGAAGAAATCGCCCACTTTTCTTGAATCTTGAGGATGATCTGGCATGAGATTATAGACAGTCCCCACAATCTCCAATTTTAAGGTTCTTAGTTCGTTGATCAATTATGATTTTGCATGGTCGTCGTCGTTTGTGTCTCGTTTTGACTCTATTGTGGCAACTTCTTGTCCAGTCTTCTGCTGAACAGTACTTTTTGGCTTTGCGCTTGTCCTGCTTACAAGATATATCGATGCAACAAGCGCCACCACACCGACGAGTTGCAATCCGTCTATCCGTTCTCCAAAAATAAAATATGAAGCAACAAGAGCAACGAGCACAACGAGAAATGCGTATGCAGTAAAGGAAGCTGCATTATATCGAGAAAGAAGTGTAAACCAGAGAACATAGACTACGGCCGTCCCTAACACCCCGATCCATACAATCGAACTCGCAAGCTGCCAAGTCCAGTCAATTTTTTGAATTGGTTCGCTAAAAAGAGCCCAAATAAACAAGAAGACAGAAGCACCAGCTAGCTGCCAGACGTTTGCCCTGAGCAATTGTTCACCCTTGAACAATCGCTTGAAAAGAACGGTGTCAACTGCGAAGGAGAAGCCGCTAACCACAAGTAACACAATTGCTCTCAAATCTACAGTGAAACTAGCTGTCCCGATGCCAGCGACCAAAGCCACCCCTGCAAATCCAAGAAATGACGCACCGACCTTGAGCGCGCTCGGCCGATCTGCTAAAATCGGAATAGAGAGAAACAAAGTCCAAATCGGAAAAGTGTAGATCAAGACACTCGCTTCTCCAGGCGGTACTGTTTGTTCGCCGATTATCCAGAAGGAAAAGAAGATGCCAGTTCCGGGTATCCCGATAAGGAATGCAGCAAGTTTTTCTCGAAGAGTGAGATTGCCCTTGGTTCTAAATGCAAGGAGTAGGACAAGGGCGCCAACAAAACCTGAAAATGCTCTAAGAAATGAAAGCCAGATTGGAGGAGAATACTTTGCCCCTGTCTCAACAAAGATGTAGTTTAGTCCCCAGATGAACAAAATTGCTGCAAACGCTGAAAGTAACTTGAAATGTTTCAAATTCTACTCTTTCTCTCGCTAAATGCTTCCTTGAAACGGATCTTACTATACACCGAGTATCGGCAAACGCAAGGTGAAATCCATGTCAATTTCATAAAAAATGCTTTGTATTGTTTATTTCATCAGGATGTATTTTTTTGCAATTTCCTGCAACCATACTCCTTTGAGGGTATTTCGCTCAAAAGACTATATTATTAGCGATTGGTTTTGAATCGAAAACATGGCAAAAAAAGTTGCTGATGTATTGGTTGACTCTCTTGTAGCAAGTGGGGTCAAAAGAGTGTACGGCGTTGTTGGCGATTCTCTAAACGGGATTGCCAATTCTATTCGCTCAAAAACCGCTCAAATAGAGTGGGTCGGAGTTCGGCATGAAGAAGTAGCAGCTTTTGCAGCTGGAGCGGAATCTCACTTGACTGGAAACCTTTCAGTCTGTGCGGGAAGCTGTGGTCCCGGGAACACCCATCTGATCAACGGTCTCTACGAATGCCATCGTAGCCGTGTCCCCGTTCTCGCAATTGCGTCACATATTCCGAGCCGCGAAATTGGAAGTTCGTACTTTCAGGAAACCCATCCAGAACTGGTCTTCAAAGAATGCTCGCTTTACTGTGAATTGATTTCGCATCCTGAGCAAATGCCTCGGGTACTTGAAATTGCAATGCGAACTGCAGTCTCTGAACGCGGTGTCTCAGTTATAGTGCTCCCCGGAGATGTTGCCCTGATGGATGCTACGTCTCCTCGACCATTCATCGCTTTTGATCGGCCGATGCCAAAAGTTTGTCCTTCTGAAGACGAAATCAAGAAGGCAGCAGACATTCTAAATTCTGCTTCAAAGGTTACTATCCTAGCTGGAGCTGGCTGTGAAGGAGCCCATTCTGAGCTCATCGAAATAGCCGGTTTGCTTCAGTCTCCAATTGTCCACGCCATGAGAGGCAAGGAATTCATCGAGTACGGCAATCCCTACGATGTCGGGATGACCGGATTGCTTGGATTTTCTTCTGGATATTACGCCATGATGGATTCTGACGTGCTCCTCATGCTTGGAACTGATTTCCCTTACCAACAATTCTATCCGAGCAAGGCAAAGATTATCCAAGTTGATATTCGAGGCGAGCAAATAGGCAGGAGAACAAAGGTAGATCTTGGGCTAGTCGGCGATGTCAAAGAGACTCTTAACGCTCTAAAACTACATCTCGAACAAAAGGCCGACAATAAAGGACATTTGAAGGCTTCGCTTGATCATTACAAAAAGACACGAGCTGATCTTGACTCGCTTTCAGTTGGGAACCCTGGGAAAACTCCTATTCATCCTCAATACGTTGCCAAGATGGTTGACGAGCTAGCGTCAGAAGATGCAATTTTCACATGCGATGTAGGCACTCCAACTCTTTGGGCTGCGCGCTATCTCAAAATGAATGGGAAAAGAAGACTTCTCGGATCTTTTTCTCACGGCTCGATGGCAGGAGCACTGCCCCAGGCAATTGGAGCACAAGAAGCGTTTCCAAAACGACAAGTGATTTCACTATCGGGAGACGGAGGTTTCACGATGTTAATGGGCGACTTTCTTTCCCTTCGTCAGCATAACCTGCCTGTCAAGGTTGTAGTGTTCAGTAATTCGGCTCTTGATTTTGTTGAACTAGAGATGAAGGCTGCGGGTTTTGTGGAGTACGGGACAGATCTATTAAATCCGAACTTTGCAAAGATGGCGGACGCAGTTGGAATCCTAGGTGTTCGTGTAGAAAAGCCAGAGGAGCTAAACCCTGCACTCACCCAAGCGTTCGAACATGACGGGCCTGCACTTGTAGATGTCGTCGTTAATCGCCAAGAGCTCTTGATTCCACCGACAATCAACTTCGATGAGCTGCGAGGATTTTCTCTCTACATGGTTAGAGCTGTGCTCAATGGAAAAGGAAACGAAATCGTGGATCTGGCTCGAACGAATCTGTTTAGATGAAAAGATTGTTAGTATGAGCGAATCTATTAGTTCTTGTTTATCAGGACGCGTTGCCAATCTCATGAAACGTGTGCTTGAGTTCACCAAGTTTTGGACTTTTGACACGCAAGGCTTTTCTTTTCGAGGCATGCCGCCGGAGCGAGTCTAGTGCTTGAGTATTTCTGCCAAGCTTCAGCTTTGGTTTCACCATAATCTTATCT
>JARCRS010000056.1 GCA_029850555.1 archaeon
AATGATCACTGCAATACTAAGTATCCTACTTAGCGAGATCATGGCAGATTCCTTGCGGGAGAAACATGAACTGCTTTGATACCTTTCAGGTGACTTGAGAATGGATCTGTTGTCAGCAATATTTGACAGCTATCTTCTCAGCTCCTATACCTTCAGTCCCAAATGCTTCCTTAAAGGAGAGAGCCGGTTTAAGAACTAGGCTCCGATGCTCTTCTCTAATTAGCATGGTTTTTGGTCGCCCGAATTTCTTTCTCATTTTTGCTGGGATAACGACCTGTCCTTTTGTAGACACACGTACAAGTTTTTGCATACTTTTTCGGTAGGTAAGACACATTATGAACGTATTATGATTTCTGCTAGTCACAAAGAGAGAATTTTCTAAGATTGGCATACGTTCGGTACATATAGTGACAGCTTAGTACTTTTCTCTTAGTATATCTTTGAAGAATACGAAGATCAAAATTCCAGTAATCGAGACGCATATCCCATAGATCAAGTAAATCATTGCAACTGAAGTATAATTTGCAAACACTCCAGACACAAATGAGGCAATGGGCGCCGCAATCGCAAGTATTCCGAAAAAGACCGTATAGACTCTAGCGACAAGAACCGACGGAACTTTAGCTTGAATTATTACCTGCACGGCGAGGTTTGCAACAAAGTAAGAACCTCCAAGTAGCATTCCAAAACTAAACGCACTGATTATGTTAGGCAGCACTCCCATCATTGCAGCCGCGATTCCAGACAATATTACGCAGAGGCTGAAGATTATTCCCACGTACTTTCGGCTGTCTATCTTTCCAAAAATATAGGCTCCGATACCTCCGCCAATGACTGCGGCAACGAGTAGCAATCCATAGGTCAGAGATTCTCCGCCTAGCTCAAACTTTGCATATGGAGCAAGAAGAGCAACCAGGCCTCCGGCAAAGAAAGTTAGAATAAATCCGACAAATATCAGATCATAGAGTGACTTGTCATTTTTGAGGAAGCTTACTCCTTGTTTGAAATCTCGAAAGAAGCTTGGAGTAGCCACGGCTTCAGGTACTGAGTTATTCTCTCCAGAAGATACAGACACCCTAGACTTCAGCGCGACTCCAAAGGAGCTTGAAACCAACAAGAGGAGTGCCGTCGCGGCAAAAAACGAGAAACTATCGTATACGATTGGAATAAACACGCCTGAGATAAGGACGAGCACTGCGCCGACGCTGTAACCTATGAGCTTGTTCGACATTGAGCTCATCGAAAAGAGACTGTTTGCAGAGGCTAGATCATCAGGATCTACGGCTCTCGGAATGAAAGCGTTGATTGCCGCGATGAAAAATTGTGCCCCTGAAAAGAGGAGAAAAAGAAGAACCATCAAAGGAAGAAAACTCAAGAAGTTTGAAACAAACGCGATTCCTGTGATTGCCGTAATGGCGCCTTGAAACAGCGCGCTGTATATCATCACGTTTCTCCGATTGAATCTATCTGCATACACTCCGGCAATTGGAGCAACGAGGGCGGGCGGTATATTCACAATAGCTTGTGTTATTCCGACATCAAGAACCGATCCGGTGGATGCTAATACATACCAAACCAAGGCGACGTTGAATATGTAATCCCCTGACTGGGAAACACTTGTTGCGATCCACAAAAGAAACATCGAGCGGTTTGAAAGTACTCTTCTGAAACTAGGCTTTCTAGCGCTGCCAGGGTCTTTTGTTAACAAAAGAGCACGGCCGGCCTCTTCAAATCTGCCTAAATAAAGAGTGTCGAGTGTGAAACCAGTATAAGAATCAAAACTGTGCCTTTGAAATTATCTCAAAAAAGAAGGAAAGAGAAAATGATTTGCCGGCGAACTCAAAGACTAACCGCCAGCAGTTGAAGTAAGATTGGGTGTCGAATGGCACACGTGTTTTGATTTTTTTACTCGCCAGATAGTTTTAGCTCATCCTTCACTTCAAGGAACTGCTTCAGAACGCGGAATCCGCCATCGGACAAATGGTAAATTCTGTTTCCATTAGTTTCTGTGCTTTGAATCAAGCCAAATTTCTCGAGGGACTTCAAGTACTCTTTCATGACTACCCATGAAAGATTCGCCTTGTACATGATGTGTGTCGGCTTGCTAGCTCCGATCGAAACGGCGTACAATATGTCGCCGTATGTTTCTAGTCGCGATCTCCTGTTGAGTTGATTTTGTCGTTGCGCACTTGCTTCTTGGTTTCCGTCTATTACGGTATATTCTTGTGCCATTCTCTCAATCAAATCCTTCTTTTTGTCTCGTAGTTCGTTACATAGATGACTTCCATACTTAAGATTCATATCCACTAATGCTGTATTTTCACGGCCGAAAATTTGGATAATGGCAAACTTTCGTGCTTACTAGTTTGCAACAATTTTCTAAAAGATGTATCGTAACCCGCTAGTAATGATGGATTGAAATCCAAAGCTAATGGCGCTTTGGCCCAATAATCTTTTGCTAGCTTTTCGAATATGTTTTTGCGAATATCGAATATTGTTTAGGTAGAGGATATCACTTTTCGCGAGTAAGACCACGAGAATCGTTAGCTAGATGTACTGAGAAGAGACTCTTGATCAAGTTGGTTTGTTTCACGTCTTGAGCTCCCTTTATCATGAGGAATAATTTGATCACGGTCGGGTCATTCACAACTTCATTTTGGCGTTTCAGAAACTTGTACGTGCCTTCAAAATCAGAATTCGTGATCATGTCAGAGAGATTGTCGAATATCAAACCGATCTTTGCATTCGCCGCAAGCTCCGAAGTTCTTTGCACGGCATCGAGCAATACTGCAAAATCAGTCTGTGGGATCAACATGTGATAGGGCTCCGAAGTTGGCTTTACGTAAGAAACGCTCGCTGAGAGTAAATAAAATCTCATTTCCTTCAAGCTCGATAACGCGGCGAAAACTGGACTTCCCCTCGAAGTAAAGACGAATACCACATAGTTGTTTGAAATAAGCTCGCTCGCAAAGTCTCGAAGGACATCTTCGTACTTTATTACAGGATCTACTTCTAGCAGAATCGAATTTCCAAGTTGTAGAATATCTTGGTTCTTTGGAAGTCTTTCGCTGAATGGCCGTTTGGAGACTCCGGCCTGAACTGTTCTACCTCTGGAAGAGACATCGAAGAATGATGAGACTGTCGATGCGTTGCTAAAGACAACTGCTGTTATCGAAAACAGCGCTCCCCAGATAAGGTAAGCTACAGCGTTGGCTGTTATTCCAACCTGGGTTAGATAGCCCTCGACGATCAATAGGTCTATTCCGATGCCAATGTAACAAATCGGAAGTATTGTCAAGTTTCTCCTGACTTGGTCATTGGGAATCTTTCGAGCTGCGAGAAAGAATAGAGGGGAAGGATAAATCATGAAGAAGACTAGCACTCCCGCAAGTAGACCTATAGTGATAGGTTCATACGTTACAGAACGTATGGGGCCTTGGAAAATATCTTTTGCAATCACTACATTAGGGCGTTCAAAAAAGTCTATGATATATGCAGAAAACAAAACATAAGCGAGAAACGAAAAGAAGATCACGGTTTCTCTTTTTCTGCTCAGAATATCTTGAAAGAGATCATCGAAGCTTCCGCCCTGTTTTGGTCTAAGATATATTCCAAGCGCAGACAGCGTTAGCAATACCACGACAAGAAGGACTAGAGTTACCCCAATGCCAGCATAGAATATCATGAATGTATCCGAAGGGGTAACAAGAAAAAGCCTTGTTAATTCAAGAAAGAGGATCGCAATTGAAATGATGTAGACTCCAAGCAAACTAGTTCGGACGCTTGGATAAGTTGTGGCTCGCTGTCTATAGACGAGGAAGACAGAGATGACTTCAATCGCGAGGGTAAAGCAGTAAATGACTAGGGAGGCATAAAGTCCGAGACTGCTCACCATTGCTATTGTGCCAACTTGAGCAAAATTATACTTCTAATTAGAAGAGATACTAACTCCTTCGGAAGTTAGCAATACCCTGTGAAATCGTCTGCTATGATCTGTGCCCCTCATCTTCAACACTGCGAAGCGAGTCACAAAATTTGTTTCTTGCATTTTATTTTCAAAGAACAAAACAGAGTCTGCGATGAAAGATTCTAGTCCCAAGCTCTCCCTGTCTCGCACGCTTAACGTAGCTATGGTAGTGATATCTTGCTCCCTCAGTCTTTGATCGATCTTCTTCATGAATGTCCTGACTTCGAAATCGGTCTTGCATGCCGCAAGAAAAGCAGTCAGAGAATCCAAAATGAGGACCCGCGCATTAATCTCGTCTATAGTTTCAAGCATATGGGAAAATAGACCTTCGAGGCCTTCTCCTCGTATGGTATAGAGATCTAGAAGCCTCAATTTGTTAGCTTTGTAAAGTGGAACAAGGTCTATCCCAATGTATTTGAGATTACGCACCAAGAACTCTGTCGTTTCCTCGAACGTAACGAATACCACCCCTGTATCGAGATTCTTCGCGACATTGTATGCAATCTGTCCGCAAAACATAGTTTTACCTGTTCCAGGACCCCCTGCGATGATGTGAAAGCTGCCGCTTGATAGCCCACCTTCGATTATCCCATCTAATCCTCTGATTCCAGTTTTTATCTTTGGACTGTTTCTTCTGTTTGGGGAAATTACTTTTTCCAAGGGATTGATTCACATGCTACTAGTCTGTTGTTTCCTTCTCTTTTCTTCTGTCCGACGAACTGCGTCGCTCCTTACTGGCTTATAAAAAGAACGTTACCCCGTTTAGTTTTTTCTCAAGGTTGTCCTATAGCGCTTAAAGCTGGCAAGTATGAGAGTCTCTCAAGCGCATCTCTTGCAGGGGATGCCGCAAGACCGTGAAGTGATTTTCTCGCTTTCTCATTGAATTTTGCAGCGAGCGAAAGGGCATATTCGATTGAGCCTAATTCGTTGAGTACATTCATGATGGTTTCGACATCCGGTGGAATGGATTTCCTCCACAACATGGATCTTACCATGCTTCGCTTCAAAGGATCAGTCGTCGTCAGCGCGTGTATTATCACGATATTTGAAGAATTGTTCTCAAGGTCCTTGAAAGGCATCTTTCCAGTAGTCGCAATATTACCAATTATGTCGAGTACGTCGTCCATTATCTGGAAAGCAAGGCCGACATTGTAGCCATACTCATGCATCAAATCGTCTTCTCTCCTTGAAGCTCCTCCGGCTAATGCTCCTAAAGCAGTGGAGGCACCGAAGAGTTTCGCGGTCTTTAAGCCGATCATATTGATGTAATCTTTCTCCGAAACTTCGGAATTCTGCGAAAGCGCGACGTCCATGAGCTCTCCTTCAATCGTAGATTGCGCAGAATCGCAAATGTAGCTTATCATCCTGATTATCTTGGTCTTTGAAACCTTGAAATGTTCGTAAGAGGCCACAGCCCTAAAGATATCAAAGAGGAGATAGTCAGAGGAGAGTACAGCTTTCACTGCGCCAAAACTTTGGTATACCGTCGGCTGATTTCTTCTTATTGCCGCGTTATCGAAAATGTCATCCTGGACTAGTGATGCACAATGCGCAAGCTCAAACGCAAGCGCGACGGGAAGGGCTGGTAAGTAACTTCCAGTGCTAGATACCGCTTCGCAACTCATGAGTGCTAGAGCCGGTCTGATCCTTTTTCCGCCTCTCAGGACGGCTCCGCGTACCGCAGGTGTTAGAATCTTGTCAGTCAGCGCGTTAGAAGCCCGACTCTTTCGATATTCTTGCTCGAGAAATTCTTCAAAGATGTGTTTGTACTTTGAGATGGATTCATTCATCACATTATTTGATTCTTTGATGACGGTATTCCACTCTAAAATAGAAGCCAACTTAGCTTGTGGTCCCCTCCTTTACGTTATTGTCTACGACAGGAGTCTTGTTCAACATGCGTTCATGTTCAGAGATAGAAAGACACCAGCCTCTTTCCCGATCAAACATTTCGTCAGGAAAACTGAGCCTCCTAGTTTTTGAGGGGTCTAGAATCGTAATCATCTGTGGACTGTCTTTCGATTCGGTTCGACTTTCAATGTACTTCACGGTCTCGTGGAAATAATCCATCGGGATGTCAAGTAACGCGTAGTAAGAACCCCCATCGGAAGATGATACTTCAAGCCACGTGAAGGGGATCTTGTTGCAAACTCTCTTAGCCTTTGAAAGTTTATCAGAGTCAAGATTCTTGAAGGAGATCAAAAGCTCCATTAATTGATCCAGTTTACCTTCAAGCATGGGTCTAAACCATCTGACATTATTTGAAAGAATGAATTTCCCCTTTACGACATGCTCAGCATAATGATATCTGACGGTCCTTTGATTTGCCTTGATAGCTTTCGCAATTTGTGCTGGGTTTACCGAAGGATCTTCTTGCAAAAAGTGCAGGATTTTCGAGTCAATGTAGTCGATTCGTGCGTCAGTATTAGGCGCAGAGATTTGGATGCCCTCTTCTCTATCTTTCATATCGATTTTCTTCCAATCAACTGCCCACCTTCCAGTGCTGAAATTGTAGGATTCAGAGCGGAGATGTGGATATCTTAACCAAGAGACGTCTTCAGTCGAAAACTCTTCTATCAGAGCCTCTTTTTTCAACGATTCTAGAAAGTCGACGTATCTTTTTCTAAAACGATAAGGAATGGAATAGACGCAGAAATAATTAGGCGATCCCATTGGCCTAGCTACGAATTCAAGATAAGGTAAGACATCTAACCAAGACTTGGTTGAATTGGGGTTTGGCTTGACATGGAGAATGTGCGTTGAAAATCCAATCTGCCCATAATCTATGTTTACTTCGATTCCTAGACCTAGCCTACTGAGCTGCTTGTTCACCTTGTATCGAACTGTTTCAACATTAAGCCCAGTGAGCCTTGCGATCAGTGAGTAATTTGAAATTCCAACCTGGCGAATGGTTTCCACTAGCACGCTCTCAGCGTTTCCCACGCTGGCCAATGTCGACAATGTATAGTACCGTCGGCAGGTCTAAAACAAAAGACCATAAAATCAAAACGGAGCCGTGGTACTAATCGTTGAGATTACGAATTTCACTCTCAAACCGCAGGCCTTGAGAGAGAGTTGCCGAATTCAAGAAACATTTCCTCATTTAAGAACGAAAAAGCTCCTAATCGTTAATACATTCTTTGGCTATAATGTCTCATAACGTATAGGATTTACACTCGGAATAAGATAAAAGAGAGGAGAAATAGGGGCTTTTGAGCGTAGAAAGAGGTCTCGAAAGGAGATTTAACAAAGGCTTGACAAATGTTCTCACGGCCGACGAACGAATCAAGACAGGCATCCCTGGCCTTGATCCATTAATCCAGGGGGGATTGCATACAGGTGATGTAGTCCTATTAGTAGGTGGAATAGGTTCCGGCAAGACAACCTTCTCCTGCCAGTTTGTTTACAACTCTGCTGAATACAACGACGAGCCGGCTGTTTATGCGACTTTTGAAGAAGACGCTGACAGCTTGCGCAAGAACATGCTAAGATACGGAATGGACCTTAAGAAATTAGAGCAAAAGGGCAAGATCAAACTGATCGACTTGCAGGTTCTCGAAGGGTCAGGTCTCGGGGCAAACATAGAGTCGGTTATTGCTGCACTTGACGAAGTAAAAAGCAAGAGACTAGTCATAGATTCGCTCACCGCTTTTCTAAGCGGTGCCACTGAGAAATTCGATTACACTTTCCTGATGCATTTGATCTATAAAACTCTCAAGCGCGAAAATATTACTACCCTAATGACGGTAAGCAAATTCAGCGACGCTGCTCTTGGAATCGAGGAGTTTATCGCAGATGGAATTTTCCAAATGGATAACTACATTTCAAATCAAATGGAAATGAGAACACGTTTCATAATAAAGAAATTGAGAGGAACAGAACATAGCAGAAGCTATCACACAGTGGCGTTTACTGACAAGGGATTGCAAATCCTGCCTTGGAGCGCTTGATCCCCAGACTTTACGCTTTTTCATCGACCTGTCGTTCTGATCTGAAAAATTTCTACTTTGTCTCGAATGTATCGGTTTCCGATACAAGCGTTCGGGGCTGTAATGTATCTGCAGTGCCTCTGGCAAACGGACATCTGAGTTATTTCTTTTCGTTGAAGTATGGAATAGGAGCTCTACTGTAGATGAGCGGCGTCCCAATACTAGTAATCCAGGTCATCGGGCTTTTCACACTTTTCGCGACTGGCATCTCTGGTTACTACATGTACCGCCAGAGGACTACATCTTACAACGATGCAAGAAATCTGATCGTGGCTGTTCATATTTTCTTTGGAGGAACCATTTCGCTTGAAATTGCAAGAGCTTCATTTGGAACGGATCTTTTCTTACGACTTTACGTTGTATTAGGAACTATTTTCATTTTATTGTGCGTTGAATTACTTACCATGCTAGCTTGGTCTGTTTATCTTCCTATACGAAAGACTGGAATCCGAAATCTTCTTTCTGGCATTTCTCGTAACAGACTTCACTTTATGATCTTCGCCGCCGGCAGTGCATACATCACCTTCGTAATTACCTATTTAGTTGTCGGAAGTCCTTATAGCTTCCAAAGTGCCCCAATACTAACTAACCAGTTTAATCCCATTTTTCTTGCTCTTCTCTTCAGCGTTTTAATCATGTTCATGACTTATCCTACGACTCTTTTCATAGGAGCAAGGAGAAAGACTACTTTGCCAAATGTCAAGACAGCACTTGTCCTTCTTCCCATAGCATGGATTGGCATAGGACTAGATCTGCTCATCTTCAATGCGTTTCCAAATCCTGCGGGAATAGATTTATTGCCAATAGGTTATCTCATCGCTGCATTGGGTCTCGCGGCAACTTCAACCATATTCAGGAGAGCTTCCCTACTCGCAGGCTTCTTTGAATCTCGCAAGGCTGATTCCATGGATAAGATTCCTGTGGCCCAACCGCAAGCTACCAAAGCATCTTCAAAGCCGTTTTCAAAACAGCTTGGCTTGGGAGAAGACGCTTTTTCAGGCAGGAAATTTTTGCTCGAAGTTGATTCTTCGACTAGTTATGAACGCGTCGTAAATGACTTTGTAACAGAGCTGTCAAATATCGACTATTCCGTTTTTGTCTTTACGACTCGAGGTAGTCCGATCTATAACTCTTTGAGATCTAGCCCGTCGAGATTCTACCTCCTATCGACAACAGTTTCATACACTACTGTTTCTGCGATTCCAACAGAAGTCCTAGTTCCTCAAAGTGATCCGGCAGTTCTGTTAGATGCAATGCAAAAGACAATCGAGACTGACAGCATAACTCCGATAGGCATTGTCTTCGACAGCGTGAGCGATTTTATAATGTCGCTCGGGCTTGAGACTTCATACAAGTTTTTGAAAAAGACTCTTGAAGCGATAGATTCAGACAGAATTACTGCCTTGTTCCTCATGACTTCTGGTGCTCATGAAGATAGACAAACCAGCCTAGTAAAGAGCTTATTTTCAAATCAGATAAAATTTGGAGCCAAAGGCTTGGAAGCAAATCGCCTAGCTTAATGTCTTGAATCCTTCCAAGGCTAAATTTAGATTAATTATCCCTTGCGTAAGCGACGATTTCGACGCAGTCAGAGTTCGACTTCAAACCCTTTGGGATTATTACGACTTTTTCGAGTTCTTCCACCATTGTGCTCTGGATATTCTTCAGTATAACTGTACCTCCGGCTCCGAAGAGATGTAAAAGAAACTTTGCAAAATCTTCAAAGCAATAAGGAAGATCTTCGAGTGTCTTTTTGGATTTGAGTTCCCAGTAATGAACTGAGCTGGCGCCACCACTATTTCCCATGATCCTGAGACCTTTTTGGACACCGCTTAGAATCGCAGCGTCGATCTCGCTTTGTCTAGGCGAGGTTTTCTCTGGCTTGGATCCAATGTTAGTCTTTGCCAGTCTCTTCCTTATTGGCATTTCAAATGATCTGCTCCAGCTCAATTTGCGAATATCGTTGATAGAATCCAAGTTCGAGCTCATAGTTAGGCGTCCAGGGTTTCACATCTTGGAGTATCGTCATCCCGAATCTCGAATCCAATACTAGGTGGATGATTGCCATATCGGCATATGTCTTGCTCAATTCGAGATTTGGTTTTGCGAGAAGGAGAGTGAGCATTGGAATCACGATCTTTGGTGAATAGCTGCATTCTAGATTATAGATTGTTAAGTATCCCCAATATTGGCAAGAAAAGGGATTAAGATTCCGTTTATGCTGATTTTCTGAGGAATTCTAGCGATCATAAAATTCAGATATCATTTTCTCAATGGCCTCGTCTAGATCCTTTCCAGAATAGATCGTTATCGCATAAAAGTCAGCGAGTTTCATTACCTCATCCTGGACTGAGGGCGAAGAAAGCACGATTGCCCTTGCAGCCTGAAGGTCATAGGACATCACATAGACCTTGAAAAGATCGTCGATTGAAATTCCAGAAATGGAATCTGCAAATTTCACGACCAAATCTTCTTTACGCCCATCGCCTAATGGTTTTGAAGCGTGAAGATCAACCTTGTGATCTAATCCTGAAAAGCCGCGCAGGACAGCATTCTTCCTTATAGCATATCCTTGATTCTTCAGAAAGTCTTCGGTTTTTTTTGACGCGCGCTCAAGTATCACCTTTTCTTCTGGAGTTGCTTCGCCTTTGGGGTTAAGATCAAGCCGCGCGAGCATGAACTGCATTGTCAGAGCAATCCTTGAAAGACTGCCTATACTTTTACTCAGTTTTGCAAGCCCTTTCTGAGTAAGACTGTACATTCTTTTCCTTAGTGGCGCATTCTCGCTCTGATACTTCCAAGTTCCGGAGATGAGCTGCGCCTTATCTAATGAATGTAGGTGCGGATAAAGCGTACCATAGCTCAAGTCAAGATGAAATGAGCTCGCCAGATTTTTCTTGAGCTGATACCCGCTCTTTGGACCAAAATTCAAAAGATAAAGAATCTCTACGTCAACAAGTTGCCTTGAAATATTCTTTGAATCATCATCAATCATTCCTGCAACTAGTCTAGATCCATTTCCATGTCCGTTAGGATCCTCTTCCTGCGGATCTGATTCTACTTTGCTTATCGACAGCATTTTTGGCTTTACTCATTTTCGTGTTTCAATAGACTGATTACGAAGTGGAAAGGGTCGGTAACCCATCAAAGGTGCATTTGTTTCACCTTATGTTGCTCATTCCCTGAATTGCTTGTCCGAAGATATTTCTAGGTCTTGACTTTGCCCTAGATTTCTGGGAATTCGCTGGTTATCTCGTCTTTCGCTCTCTTCCCTCTCAGTCCTAAAGATTTGTGACTCACATTGTATTTAATTTATATGAGCTTGAGATACTGAGGCTGGAATCCGTACCTAGACATTTGGAGAAAATCAACAAACCAACGGTTGAAAGAAAAGGAAAAGAGGAAAAAAGCTGATTTGATAATCTTCAGCTCTTTTCGGGGATCCATGAATAGCCCGAGGAGGAAAAAAACAAGAATATTATTGCAAGCTTTTCCTTTTAGCTTCAACCCTTACGCGCTAAGCTAACAAAAATTCTTGTTTCTTTACTCTGGACTCAGGTTTAGATCTTCGCGGATCGAAAGGAACTGATTTAACAGCTGGTACCCTTTGTCTGAGAGATGGTATAGCTTCTTTCCATCGTCTTCTTTAGGAAGTACAAGTCCCTGTGATTCGAGGGTTTTTATGTATCCCTGCATGACAGTCCATGAAAGATTCGCCTTGTACATAATGTGTGTAGGTTTTTCTGCACCCGCCCCAATTGCCCTAAGAATATCACAGTATGTTTCCATACGAGATCTTCTGTTCAATTGAGTTTGTGGTTGTTGCTGCTGTTGCGTAGTAGTCCTTTGCTCCGTTTCGTAGAATTCTTGTGTCAATTTAGATTTCGACTCCAAACGTTCACTGATATATCGGGGCATGTAGTAGAGTTATTGTCACTGAAATTCTAGGCCAAAAGTTAACCTTTGTTTTATAGGACATGAGCACGACTAGGGAGCACGAATTCACAACATCTAATATCGATATGAGGCCGCTTATGCTTGCGTGCGCCTATTGGCCACAGGAACACAGCAGGAAGTAGATACTCAGGAGGAAGCATCCTCATCAAAATCCCAGCGAGAGGTCTCTTCTCCCAAGGATTCGGAAATTGCTTTATCGATAAAAGCGCTGGCCGAAGAGTCACTTCAAATTTCAGAACTTACTGAGATGGAGAGAACTTATGCTACAGAAGTTATTGGCCTGTTGAAGCAAGTAATCGAACCACTGAATAATACTTTTCACATTAAACCGGCGTCGCTCTCGAAGACGGACAGCTCGATCCAAGATGTCGTTCTTACACCACAAACGATTGTGGTCGTAATGCACAGCACTGGGACGATAAACTCGAGGCCGCTCGAAAGCTTCTCAACTGAAATACTCATGAGAATAATTGCAGAGGTAGTCCCTGAAGCAAAGAGATTCCTTGTTGAGAAAAGACAGAAGATTACAGGAAGAGTTGGGTCTCTTGAAAAAATTGCTAGGGAATTTAGAAAGCTTCCAACTCAAGGTTCAGCCGGAGGAAAACAGAATAGACCTCCGCCATCAAAGAATCAAGCACAATTGACATCTCGCGCCGGCGATGCAGAGATCCCAGCAGGCGGTCAAGTTCCGCAGGATGCTTTGAAAACAACCTTCGCGCACTTGCGACCCGTTATGCCAAATGACTGGGAAAAGAATCCGCTATCAGAGAAACCTACAAACTGATATAGCAACAAACAATTGGTTTTGCGCATATGAACAAAGATCTCTATTTGTCACCTTCTCTAGTTACGTTCGCGGATTTTAGCAATCTACTTGGCGAAGTCGATAATCACATCGATGCCCACAAGATTGCTATCGCAAAATATGAAGACATGTTAGGGGTACTCCTCCGCGGCTCAGGACCCGATACGAAACGGGGCATGACCGCTTTTGATCAGGATACTGCCATGGCTAGCGCTATGGAGGAAGAGGATGCGCGGAACAACGGAAGCGAAGAAGGATGGCTTATTTTAGAGACGGAAGAGACTAATCTGAAAGTTGCGACAGGTAGCGCGAGCTCGACAAGGGGAAAACAAACAGAGGCTTTGTTTAAGATAATTGAATCTCTAAAGGCTAGATTAGTATCGCTACAAAAAGTTCGCAAGCTGATCAGCGAGCTTCCAGGGCAGGGCTTCAATCCAAACCAAAAAATCGTTGTGATGTTTAGAGATGGAATCCCAAGGCAAATTATTCCTTCGTATGAGTCCTCAAAAGCTGTTAAGAAGTTCAAATATTCTGAACAGTTTGATATCCAGGTTCTTACTTAGAAGCTACTGGATAGCTCCACATACGTCCTCACAAAGTGATTCATAAGATCAAACGGGGTTTCAATCACACAGTTTGATCTAAAATATTTTGCAATTGCCGAGCTTCCTATTCCCAGACCAATGAGCTCTATTCCAGCCCTACTTACTTTTTGTATTGTGTCAATCAGGTCCTTGTCTATTCCTTCATAGCCGAGGGGGAATCCATCAGATGCAACTAGAAGTACTTTTAGCGCTTCGTTTGTATTGTCAAGACGCCTTGCAGCAATTCGAATCGCGTCGGGAAGGAGTGTTTTTATTCCGTTGGCTAGCCCGCCTATGCGTCCTTTTGATTGGCTCCCATACATTTCATTGAAGTCCTTTACGATGTACATTCTGTTATCAAAGGAATACATTGCCCAAGAGTTTTGATTTGGAATAAGATCGCGAGCCACTTCCGAAAGACATACTGAAATGTCTTTTACTTGCCCCTTGAGACTCTCTAGACTTTTCGAAGAATCAACTAGGATCGCCCAAGCTTCGCTTTTCTTCATTGTTTCTTCTTGGACAAATACGTCGTTCCTATCAGATTTTGACGCGACGACTTGGATTGCTACTGGAATATCCACGTATCCCGATTCTTTTCCGCTGTTCTCATCAGCCACTTGATTTAGCGTTCGAAGTTGTTCTAGCACCCTACGAATGGGACCAATGAGCTTCGCTCTTGTTCGAACAAACTCTGCATAATCTTCGTTTGGGAAAGTAAACTCATCCAAATGGGTTTTCGGGTCAAGCGTTTTGAAAAGCTCGATCAATCTTTGTTTTTGCGTGAGTTGCACTTCCCAGTCTCCTAGGATGCTATTTCCTTCATTCATCATCGCATCATCATTTTCTCGAATCTTATTGCCTGGAAGAGAAATCGAAAGCTCGCTGAAAGAAGCGTGTAGAGCTGCGTTTTTTTTGTCCTGATCTTTTGCAATAACTCGGCTATCGAAAAGGGTGTTTTTTCCATGCGAGTCCGTGTAAGGTAATGAATGAACGTTCGAAAGATAGAGATTCTCCTTTTCGAACAATTGAACTATCGTCTCGGCAGCTTCAAGTTTCATTTTCGACACAAGTCCCAGTTCCGGCCTCCCGATCTTCTCAGTGTACAACTTTTCAACTTCAGAGCTAAACTTTGCAAGTGATGCATGAACGGATTCAATGTCCCGATCGAGATCAGCGATAAGTACTTGCGCGATTGGTTTACCGACCATTTGATAAGAAAGAAGATTTGCCGCCACAAGTATCTGAGGATCTTTCTCCATAGAGAGATCGCGAAATCTAAGCCAAGTGATATAATTGGCATAAGCCTCATCCAAAATCAGGCCCGGCCACATAGATTTTGCATAACCGCGAATCGCAAAATCTTCTGCCATCGAGATCGCAAACATTGCATTGTTTGCATTGTGTGAAATTGCAAAATCTTGGTAGATTGAATAATCGGTTGCCGCAGCATGAAGGCTCAAGTGGTAAAGAGATGCCCGGTACATTCTCCAAAGCGAAGCTTTTCCTTCGTTGTCATTATCGAAGAATAAACCATGCAGACTTAGTAAGCTTTCGCGAACTCTTCTTGGTTCGCTCAAATGAATTAGGTAGCCGACAGAGTCTCTCTCAAGATGAGGATATTCTGTCTTGTCGACGATGACCTTGATTTCTTTAGGAGTTCTTTGAGCTATGCTTTGAACTGTCGCCCAAGCAAAATCAGTAGGATTCAATCGAAACTATTACCGTGAATCTTGCACTAGTATTCTTCGCTCGTATACTCTTGATCTTGATTGAAGATCGTTGAGCTTCTTGTCGTTTTAGCTCTCGAATCTTCTTCCGAACTACCTGACTCCTCGCTCGAAGAGGAGGCCATTTCAAATGATGTGCTATTGTCTATTGATAGTTTAGTCCCCGGCGAATTTGAAAATACCATGTTGACTACGCGTCTAACAGTGTCTTGGACCTCAAGGTTGTCTGACGTCATTGCGATTATAGTTTCTTCAGCAGCAGCTTGCGGGCTCGCTCCATCTGCTGACAATGTCGCCCAATTTACAAGGTCACCAACAGATGGACCATAAGGAATTTCGTTAGCCTTGTACTGGCGTCTCAGCTCGGCTCCTATCCTTACTATTCCTGTCGCTACCTCGTGAGTGACGCGACCTTTCCTTTCAACGAGGGCGATTTCATCCTGCGAAACCTTGTTTCCAACACTCAGATAATCAAAATCAATCCAAACTGACATTCGTCTTCTGAAAGCCGCGTTGAGAGGTTTTGTTCCAGCAAATTCTGCAGAATATGGGTTCATGCTGATGACGACGTAACCTGCAGGATTTCTAGCTATGATTTCGTTGTCTTTCTCCGTCAGAACAAGGTGTCCTCTTGTATCAAGAACCGGGTTCAGCCTAGTCGCAACGTCTTGCTTCATCATGTTTGCTTCATCTAGATATAGTATGCCCCCGTTTCTGCACCATGAGACTATTTGACCATCGATCCAATTGTCCTTTCCTAGACCAACGTACCGGCCGAAAAGATCGTAAGATGAGGTTTGCAAACCGCAGTTAATTTCCCATAACGGCAAACCGGCAATTTCCGCAACAAGATAAACAATGTGCGTTTTTCCAGTTCCCGACGGTCCGATTAGAGCGCACTGTTTGAAGTGATATAACGCTCGAACGATTCTTTCAACGTACTTCTCTCCCCGGTCTACATACTCGGGAGTTCCTCTCGGAATCAATGCTTTGAACTTCTCGGAGAAAATTTGCCCCTGGGAAAGATCATAGGTGTCAACACTGTACCTTTCGAAAAGCTCTGGTCTCTCGGCGAGTTTTGTTTTCGAAATCGTAATGCTTAGTTTAACGCCTGCGCCTTCTGAAGATAGAACGGTTTTTTCTTTCGGGCGCTCAGGCGGTGAACGCTGAGAAGACGAAGATGACATGCCCGCAAGCACAATATAGTGTGAGTTTCTTCTTTAGTGCTTGTGGACTAGAGGTTAGAAGCCCGAATCCGCAACTCTTTAGATGGCTTTTCTATTATTTAAGCCATGCAGTGTACGTTATTGAGAAGGGAATCTTGACCAAAGTGCGGCCGAGATATAAGTTAAATGAAATAATCGCAGTGTAGGAAAAGGAAAAAAAGAGATCCTCAAGAGCCATATGGAGATAGAATAATGACACAAGTAATTGAAGTGAGTACAAAGATTAGAAATGTCACTTCACTTAAGAGCGATGAAAAGGCAGATCATAATACACCAGTTGTGTTCAACTTCGCGGTCAATATGGACGAAGCTGAGCGTAGCGGCGAATCCGTCAAACTCAATTTTCAAATGGTTATGGATACTGAACCTCAAATTGCGAAATTTACCGTTGAGGGTCTAGCAACGGTCACTGGTGACCTGACGGAAATTGAAAAGATTCTTTCCGCAGATCCTCAGACGAATGTCCCTCAGGTATTCACTAGAATCTATCAGCAGGTGTACTCTGTGATTTTCATGCTTGCTGGAACAATTGATGTCCCATATCCCTCGCCTGCTCTCTTGAAACGTGCGCATGTGAGAAGTGCAGTCGCTCAAAGCCAAATTCAAGCCTAAATCAGAACCTCGCTCTCCTCTGACCCCCCGGTCGCTAGTGCGACGACCGTTTTCGAAATATTACAGTAGCACAATCTGATCATCCCGGGGTTATGCCAGCTGTCGAAAGTGGGCTGATTTCTTACCGAGAAAATTGAACGCCCAGTAATCATAGCCTAGAAATCCTTTTTGTCTCATTAATTCAGATCTCGCGCTGGATGATTCTAATGACTGTTGCTAATACAAAACTTCAGAACGAACAAGTGGCCTTCCCACTCATTGCCCGGATCCTACGAACAGTTCCTGATGAAAACGCGTTTTACTTTTACAAAGAAATTGGCTACTATCTCGATGCAAAAGCTAGGAGTCTCGGAGAATTTCTTTCCGAGCTAAAGACAATCGATATCGCCTCAATCGAGTTCCACGAACAGCGAGGAGACTTTGAGAATTGGTTTCTGACAACGCTAGGAGACGCGACTCTTACAAAGGAAGCTCATTTGTGCAAAGCAAAAAAGGGGGAAGAGCTACGAAATTCCCTATCCGCTTTTGTGAGTGCGAGATTAACTAGACTACAGAAATTTCACTAGAATGACCAACGAAACACTTTACCGAATATATCGGCTTTGGATAGGAATCCTGGATCCATAACCCAGATTAGTATCCAGAGTAATATCGAACAACCATGCGGAACACGTTAGATTCACTATCCGAGACTGATTCATCGGCGATTACTCATATGGATCTTAATTTCAAAGAGTTGACAAAAAATATTCTTGTAAGAAAGGGATTTGCATCTCAACAACCTCTACCGTTGTTCTTTCACAGAGATATCTTTTCCGTTCCTGGGCAAGCTAGTTTGAGAAAGAATTTCATTTCACAAGGAATGTTATGCAAGGATTGCCGCAAGTACCTTGCAAGAGCGCATTACTCCGTTTGCAAGATATGCTTTCAGAAGCGCGTGGGAAGATTCGCGAAATCTGGCGGTTTCTATGTCCTCACGGATAGGGTAAGGCAAAAACTCGAGAACGAATTGCGAGTCTAGTCCTTTCTGTTGACAACGAGATTTCTTTACTCGTCTGCGTGGGAGCTCAAGGACCAGCTATTCTTTCCATGTTTTTCTTTCCACTCGCGTTTTTCGCTGTGCGCTAGGATCTTCGTATTCAAGTGAAAGGAGAAACCTGAAGCTGTGACGCTGTGAGGGCCATCCCAAACTTCTTTTCCACAGTAGGGACACTTTCGCCAAATACCCGAGTCATCTCTTCGAACGATATACTTTTCGAATTCGAGTTTTTCTGTTGAAGAAGCTTCTTCTGGAGATTGAGATGTGGATGACATTCTCTTTATTCCGTCAAGTCTTGATCAGCATGGGATATAAGCGGGTTGAATTCTAGAATCAGAATCGGGCGTACAGATTAATCTATTTAACTCTGGTCGAAGATGTGCTGAGCTGCAATTGAACTTGGCCATTGATCATAAACAGACCAATTGACCCTAGACTTGAAGCTCCTGATCAATCTTCTCTTGCACTTTCGGCGTCAGTGTAACGATTCCGCCCGACCTGACTAGCCTTTGGATGCGCTTGTTGTAGCATCTCTTGCAGACGGAATAGTGAGATCTAGCAAGGTAGCGGTGGCAATCCTTGCACAGCACGCCCGTTGCGAGAAGTTGTTTACGAAGACTGTTATCCTTTGAATGGATTCGTCTTGATGAGGATTGTCGATAAGATCTCCCTGAGACAATGTTCTTCGTCAATTCTTTGAAATTAGGCTTCTTTCTTCTCAAATCTGCTCATTACCTCCGTATATCTTCCTAGATAAACAGGAGTTTGAATGGCTGTTATTGTAAGGCCGCGATCTTTAGAAGCTCACGTCTAGTCCTCCTATACGTCTTTTGTCCGCTGCGTCCCGGTTGAAAAGATATTCTCGGATCGGATATGCGCATGCGCATTTATTCAGAATTTTTCGCCATACTAGTCCTTTCCTCAACCAGTATTTCCTGTGGCACCTGTACTTCCTCTCTTCTCTCTTCAGCCATTGTCTTATCCAAGACTGACTCTTTTGCCTGTGCTTCTATTTGCTCAAGTGAGTGAATTATTCGCTCGACTTCCTGATACTCTTCTTGTGCGGGAAGTGACGGAATCTGTTCAATCTGGGGCAATTGAATTTCCCTCTTTACCTTTATCTTGCGTTTAACCCGTTTCCTTACTTCAGTAGGCTTAGGAATCTTTTTTGTGACAACAGGCACGTATTCGGCGAAATGAAGCTCTAACATTTTCTTACTCGCGACGTACTTCTGACCAACTATCCTCATCTCGTTAATGGAGCCAAAGATTGATTCGAGGAAACCCGCAGCTATTCCTTCAAGGAACTGGTTTCCATATGAAATGTCGTCCTCGCTATCATTCTTGACAGTCGGAGGGTTCAGAATAGTAACAGTCCCTCTTCTTCCTTCAGCTTGTCTTCGCAGCTCAAATGTTCCAAGGCCTGAAGCGATGAGGAATCCCCGCATATTGTCAATCAAAGGATTGCTCAGTATTTTCCCCATTTTGACTGATCCAATTTTGAAAACTTTGGTCGAACATGCCGGACACTGTCCTTGCATGGCAGCTTTTCCGTTTTTTAAAACCACTTCTGTGGGTTTCTCAATTTCTTTCATTTGCCTACATTTGACACAATAGGCCTGTATCTTTTTCTCCGACTCCTCCTCAGAAATAACATAACTATGAAAAGGTAACTCGCTTCGTTCTTCTGATCGCTCTCCCTGCTCTCTTAAAATTACTTTGAGTTCCTCGACTGTATCCTTTGCATAATTGCGCCCTTCTTCATAGAGCGCTGATGTTCCTGCACATCCGGTTTCCTTTGCAAGACGCATCCCGAGGCTGATCAGAGTGTTAGAGCGTAGAGCCACCGCGCGCACACTTCCATAGAATGTAAGAGGGGACCTTGCTTTCCCGAAGAGACGTCCATCCATTTCGTTGTAATCAACGCCATTGACAAACCCGAGCTTTCGTAGGAGGGTGCAAAAACCAAGTGGACCAATGTCTGAATGCTCGAGATTGCACGAGAGCGACAGCTTGAAGGCTCTTCCATCATTGCTTGAGTTGTTGTTATTTAAGGATAGGAGATTTGCGTAGTGCTCAAGGAAGACGCTCAAAATTTGGTTTAGCGCACTAGGAACTTTCTTGCCTTTGATCAAAAATTCGAAATCAAACTGTCCGGCGGGAGAGGAAAATCCGATGCTGGAGTTTTGAGCGTACTCCAAAGTACTTTGATAACTTTTAGCTTTAGATTTGAAGAGCTTCACGGTTCTTTCGTGATTAATCTAAAAATTGGGTTCATTAGCATTTGTGAAGCAACAATTGGGCGTAACAGTACGTACGGCCAAGCCAATTAGTCGCTACTCTTTTTTTCGGATTGAGATGAGATAAAAAGGGTGGAATAGAACAACAGAAATTCTATCTTTCTCTTTCGAGATTCCCGCCTGTTTCGAGGGCAGTGTGATTAGCTTCAGTACTTTTTTCACGAATGCAAGAGCGACGTCTATTGCCACTAATCAAAATTGTCTAGCTGACAAGAATATCTTCAGGCAGGACCCAGCCTTCTTCAATTTCTTGGAGGAGCATTTCTGCCGCCTTTCTCTTGCTTGGAGCTTCTACATCAATTACAAGGGTACATGTGTAGGATCTGTTCTTGTTGTTATTATTGCGCGACATGACGAATATTCAGAAATTTTCAAAGTTAAGATTAATAATAGACTTGTGAATCTGGGATTCATTTTTTCTAACTTCTACGGCACTAGCTAAAAGAAGAAATCCACAACCGAGCATTAACTTACTGATCGGAGAAAAAGAAGTGAAATAAACACGCTTTTCCTTTCGTAGTTTCAAGCTTCACGTGACATGTGCACGAACCGCTGAAGTGGTGTAAGCCTAATCGTGAACGTAGAACATCTCCTTCTTCCTTTTTTTGCTCTAGTTTTCGATAGGAAAGGGCTATTCGAAATGTACGATTAAATGCGAGCTGGTTACCATTCTCTTAGCTGAAGCTCATCGTGAACTGCCGAGCACTTGTGTTCTGGAGATTCTTGAAAAGTCTGAAATTTCTTTCCACAGTTACGACAAATAGTTTTCCTTGCTTTTACCTTCTCAATCTTCCTCTTCCTGCTTGCCAACCTTTATTCACGTTACTATGCAGTAAAGAATTGTTATCAAATTACATAATCTTGCTTTTACCCTATTTGTGAAAAATGAGTAAACGTGATGGATATATGGCTTAGGATCCAGAGAATAAAGCGAATTGTTCTTAGATCTACTCCAACGAGCGCGCTGCCGAATAAATTCAATCCAAAAGCGCGAAAGAGCACGATCACAGTATCAATCTATAGTCTAGAACCAAAGGCCAGCGCCATGGGAGAAGATAGGTTACTTACCTTTCTCCAAATTCCAATAGCTCTTTTACGCCAGGCCGGGAAGAAAGAAGCCGGAAGCTTTTGTTGCTACACTCCAGAGTATTTTTGGCCATTCTGCCAAACTCGTGGAGCAAGCCGTTCTTGATGAGGTCAAGGCCCAAGTGGGTCCCGAAAAATATACTGAGATAGACAGCCTGACCGCCATCATAAACGCAGTCCGAAAACAGAACCTATTCGAACAGATTCTCGCTTAGCAAATAATTTTACAACTTCGGCTTGTTGACTTGCAGTCGAAGATAAGCGCCAATCAGGGGGGAACTTTGAGCCGATATCGCTGAGCACTTACCGAGGATACGGAAAAGCGTGTAGGATTCTGTGGGTGTCGATATCGATCGCAGACGTAAGAAAGATGACTAACAGAATCGAAAGAGTTGATTAGGCTGCATTTGTACCCAGTCGCAACTATGTTCCTTGCGACTTAGAGAGATATTGCAGTGAGAAGCGAAGAAATTTTTAGACTTTGCCATTGTATCAAAAAAATAGATTGTAAATCGTGAAGAACGGTTGATTTCGTTTAATATATGCAACTCTTGACACTCTAAACATACGCAAACAAGGCAAGGTTAGGAGAATCCGATGGCAAAGAGTCCGGAAGATCGCACAAAGAAGGACGACGACATTCACTACTGCGAGTTCTGCGGTACTCCTTTAGAGCAGATCTTTCCTCTTAATCTCAGCCTAAGGAGAAAATACTGCTCTGAAAGATGCAGATCCATCGCGACAAGTAGGCGTGCAAGCGCACGGCTCGGGATACCTCCGGCGAGACGAAATGTTAGCAGACTGTCGAGCCCACTTTATTTCAACTGAGAAGAAAGAATTCTCAAAAACGCACGTTCTAGCTAATTATCTAGTCTCATGCTATATTTTCAGACTAGGTTACTCATTATCGGTAATTAATGGCTGCGACATATCGGTTTAGTAAAAGGCCGACTCATTTTCTAAGTGATCTGCATTTAAATGTGCGACTTCGGATAAGTAAAGCAACGGTAAAATCCCGAAAGTAGACAAATAGTGAGTTTTGTGAAAAAGAGTTCTGCTCAGCTCGATTTTCATTTTGGAAAGTGATTATTTCTGACCACGCAGTCCGTGTAGCAATACCAAAGAAGACTACGGCTTTCTTACAGCTCTAGCAAGTCTTTGACTTGGCTGATCTTCGCGCTTATCTCGCTAGTCAGGGAGCGGCTAGTCTGTCCAACTTTCTTTTCAAGCTTTACAACGTCTTCTTGAAGGTGTCCTAGTTCTTGCTTGCTGTCATCAATTCTAGAAAGGAGAGGTGAGTTAGGGTCTAGCAACAGCAAGTCGATTCTCCGTTGAAGGCGATCAATTCTGTCAGAAAGAGTCTTACGAGACATTGCATGATAAATGACTCCGATTGCAAGCGCGCCGATTGCGAGACCAATCGCTGTGTATGATAAACCCTGTGGGGTGAAAAACCCGTATTGCAACCCTAGATAAGGAAACAGAACCGCGATTAAAATCAGGGAAATTCCAGCAACGACTGGCAGGAAGTATTGAGTATGGCCCTTTTGCTTTGGCTGCGGTTTTTGTTCTTGAACGTTTCCTGCCATAGATCGGAATCCGGCATAAAATGGGCTATTTGGCTTATGGAGTCTGTGCTCATGTCCAGAGTCCATATTCAATGAAAGCCGTGCGAGGGAGATGTGAATACTCGTACTTCCGAACTGGCGTAATGTAGATCAGAAAAAATAGTTGATCCAAACCGAAGGAAGTAGAGTGCGTCATGAAGTGACACCTAACGATGGCCGGGCCTGACCCAGCTATGATAGATTTGGTGGAGTAGGATCTGGAATTGTTTAGTAGCCAGGAGCCTCAAAAGAAAAATACTGCAAATCTGCTCTAACTATATGCAAATGCCTACTCAATTAAACCGATGTTCGAGATGTAGAAAAAACGTGGGGGATAAGGAGGGCGGCTTTGCGACGAATGAACGCACAAAGCGCTTCGAACTTGTATGCCCAAAATGCTTTGAACTTATATCAATCAAAGAAGCGCGAAGGAAAAAATAAACTTCTCGCAAGTTCTGTTTTGCAAAGGATCTAACTAGCCCTACACCGCACTTTATGGCTCAGACGGTTTGGAAGAAAGAGTGTGTATTAGGAGAACGCTGTATTGCAGGAGAGACGCGCTTGTTGGTTGAGCTTTAAAATCTGAATACAGCAATAGCATATTCTGCGAGTGCTGATATTATAAAAATTAGAATCGAGAACGTTTGGCGGAGAACTCGAAACAACAATTGTTTGTATTTGTCTACTATGCCTATCAAAAATGTCATACAGTTCTTTAATGGGCGCAACTTCTGACTTTAACTTGCTTGAGATTCTATGATAACTTCTATAAATTCGATCATCCTTTTTGTCAAGGACTATGAAAAGCGCTATCTTGACTTTACCAAGTATACGGAAATAATATCTCATGTGGGGCAGATAGAATCCTATTAATGCCGGGCCTCAAACCCATACCCGCGGAATCATAAAACTTGCCTTCAATAATCATCAATGAGATAAGGCCGGTCAAAGCAGAACTCGGAGAGCTTGCCAGACGAAAATTCTCAGCGCATGTGGCTTCAACTCTTGAACTTCCTGTAACCTGCAGGAATGCTACTGAAGCGGGCTCAAACGTGGTCGAGTACACGATTCAAAATGTTTCCGACAAGGCCCAGGCCTTCGTCCTCTATAGGGGTGTAAAGGGTGAAGCTCCGCCGTACTACTTTGGAAACGCATTCTATGCAGCTTATTATGGAGGAATCAACGGGAAGCAAATCGCTAATTATTATGATTCTATAGAGGTGATCGCACCAAACCCTGCGAATGAAAGCGCACCGTATTCTCTAGGCATGCTTTCAACAGGTACAAAGGAGTACCTGACGTGCTTTGTGTTCATGGTTCCTCCGAATTCTGGCGCTATCAAATTACTTGAAGGGGGCATCTCGGACTGCTCCTTATTGATTGATGTTCACGCATACATTGTGATGTTAGTAGAGGTAGCAAAGTTAAGACAATTCTTTAGTCAGGCCGCAATACAGCAGTACGTCACACAGACCGGGTACACAGTGATGGCGCCAAAACAGGATCCTTATGTCGTGATGAGCGTATCCCTTGAAGCGCTTGAACAAAACATTCCGAGTAACGAGATATTTCAAAAGCAGTATGCTCTAAAAGCAGTGTAGTTTGAAACAAAGAAAAATAAAGAGGGAGTGAGAGAAAAACCTCCCCCTTTCTTCTCCAGACTGTGTTTTATGCAGTGCGAGTCTTTACCTGGTAGTCTCCGGTTGCAAGATCTCCGGTGAGCTCGACCCTAACTCTTAGGCCGTTAAGTAATGAAAGTCTAGGCGATTGCGTCATGAGCAACCCTTCGCCGTCGCCCCACACTGAAGTTGGACCTGTAGGTTTCCCAGAGCCTCTAGTGCTTGCGACAAGGACATCGCCATCCATTGTTGTTTCTATCGCCTTAGTATCTCATTCGAAAGTACCGTCAGATTTCAGGAACTCACTAACAGTTTCTAGATGCTTTGAGTTTAGCTTGTTGCCTGTCAAGCCTCCTTCTCCGTTAATTTCTAGCTTTACTCCAAGTAGAGTAAGTTCTTTTATTGTCCGACTGACAACTTTGGCTCGAATCTCTCCGACTAGTTCGCCCTTACCTATTTCCTCAGTTTTTCCCGATCTCAGTTTGCGTAATCATTTGTTCCGTCAAGATCTTTCTTGCAAAGTTTGCTAACTAATAGGCGTGTGTAATTTTGAGTTTTGTTTATGGCAGTTGCCTTACCCTACATAGAGAACAGACTATCGAAAAGACAAAGAGAGGATAATATTTTGATGAAAACATACGAAATCCCATTTCGACTTTTGTTGGAGAAGCTGGTCAACTCGCAAAAAGTTTAGCATCTCGAAGGATTTGTACAACTAGGGCTACTCCTGAATCGCTCTTCGGGAAGTGTCCCTTTCCAAAATATATCCTCGATAATCAAAACCGACCAGATCCAAAATGCCTATTCTCTCCATCTCCCGATTCGATATCTGAATCGCCTGAAAGAAAGATCGTGAACTGTCTATGCGGTGCGAGATGCGATTTGCCAACCCAATTCGAAGGAGCAACGAGGTAAGCAAGCCTAGTGACAGTTGAGAACCTGGATAAGAAAAGCGGAGCAAAGTTAGTGGACTTGACTTCAGCCTCTTCATCGGAGAAGTGCGATTTCCCCTCTTTATCCGAGTAAACTCTGGTGTATTTTACTTTCATTGTCCCTCAATCTAAGCAAGTAATTTACGCCTTTGCCTATCCTCGGTGAACTCTTTTGTACTGGAATGACTCGCCTATAGGATAGAGAAGTAAAAGGAAATGGATTCACAAGCAGTCCTTGCATCAAGTGTATACAACAAAGGTTTCACAGACGCTTCTATAGAAGTCAATGGTGTTGCAAAATCATATGGCCCAGTAGTCGCTCTCAAAGGACTGAGCTTTCAGCTTACCTCAGGGGAAAAATGTGCTCTTCTCGGTCCAAACGGTGCGGGTAAATCTACCACGCTGAAACTGTTAGTGGGTCTCCTCAAACCTGATCAAGGAGAGGCAAAAGTTGGCGGACTCGATCCTTCTTCCGCAGAGGCTCGAAAGATCATAGGTTATCTTCCAGAAGATGCTTCTCCATATCGAACCCTTTCTGTCAGAGAAAATTTGGAATATGTGGGCGCCCTTAGAGAAGTTGAAAATTTGGAGGAAAGAGTTGAAACATTGCTTGATACTCTCACCTTGCGCGAATACGAACGGGCAAAAGTTGGAAGACTTTCCCGAGGAAATACTCAGAAACTTGCTCTGGCACTCTCTATCATTCACTCACCGAACATTCTGCTACTCGATGAGCCGCTAAACTATCTCGACATCCCCACTCAGGAAAACGTCATCTCTCTTTTGAACGAGCAAAAAAATTGTACTGAGCTTGTCTCAACTCACATCATGTCGGTGGCGGGAAGACTCACTGATCATGTGATCATGATTTCTAGGGGAGCGGTAGTTTGGACTGGAGTCATATCTGATTTGAAAAAGCTCGGAGCTGAGAATGAGCCGGTGGAGAAGATCGTGGCGAGGATGTTAACAAGCATTGCTTAAGCTCCTGAAGTTTGTCCTCGTAACCCGATTTTCTAAGCCTCTTCTTGCATTTCTACCACTCTTTGTAATTTACATATTTGCAATATCTCGAGCGATTCCCTCAAGCGGCTTCTCGCCAGAGCAAGAGTACGCTGGCATCGCTTTCACGATTTTTATGCTGCTAATCCCAGTTATAAATGGCGGATTGATCGTCCTAAAGTCCGACCGAGATTATTTGTTTACACTTCCTGTAAGTAGACGGGATCTCTCTCAGTCTATTTGTTGCGCAATTCCTAAGTTTTGGGATATTGGGCTTTTTCCTCCTAGGATACGACCTGCCTTTGCACGACAGTCTGACTTCTATTGCCGAAACGATTGTTACTTTCATATCTCTGGGTCTCTTAGCAACATGCCTCGGACGCGTATCATACGCATTAAGCATGACGAAAAGAATTCTCATAGTGTTCGGGTTTGCACTGCTGTCTCTCTCTGCCCTTTTGGGCTTTCCATTCACTCCCTCTGCTCTGTTTACTGGGCACGCCCTAGAAGCTGCTGTCTCAGCTGTTATTCTTGCTGCAATTTTAGTTCCGCTTGCATTCAGGTCGCTTGAGAGTGTCGAACTCGATGTCATGAGAGCCCTAATTGCGCGTTCATCCACAGAGGTCAAAGACAACGGAAAAAGCTTCATCGGCATGGGGCCACTCCGCGCCATGTATTCGCAGAACTTTTCAATTGTAGAACTTTCCGCGAGGATGAATATGGCAGGTGCCGGAGGGGCGTACAGGTCAGCTAGGCTCAAAATGAGCCGTGCAATTTTCATTACGGTTGCCCTAGCGATAGTTTACTTTCTAGTGATACTACGCTATAGTCCAGGAGGCAAAGCAGCTCAAACGTTGACGGCATTGAACCTGAATCCAGTCATGCTAGTAGCTTCAGTTTACATTTCGATTTCGGTGGTTTTCATGTCAATGTCAGTCTTAGGAAACGAGCGTTTGTGGCTCGGATTCACCTCCATGGATCCATCAAATTATTTGCGCAATTTGGTCGTTGCGAAGGCGATGTCTCTTCTTGTGTTCATTTCCCCATTTATTGCTGCTGACATTGCACTTGCGGCACTTGGCATTGGTGGAGCTCTAGCCTCAGCGATAGCAACCGCAGCTATCTTACCTAGCTCTCTCGTGCTCATAGTTTACATAGCGGGATTAACAAGCCCGCTTCAGATTAAGGAAGATATGATGATGCCGGGCCAGTTCAATTTAAGACAGATGGTTCTTATCCTTCCGATGTTTTTGACTATCGGGCTAATCGAAGCCTCAACCATATTTCTCCCATTTGCAATTGGGGCTTCAATATTTATGATCGCTCTTTGTTATCTGATTGTTCGAAGCAAGAGCTTGGGAAACAGGCTTATCCAAGCCATGGTCAACAATGGTTTCGTTTGAAGCCCTCTTCTATTGTAGGCTCAAGTATAGAAATACCGAGTACGCCAGAATGGTTAGAACATCACCTAGAGTAGGGAGGGAATAATAAAGATCTGTGGTCGAAAGCCCGCTAGTAAATAGCTGCAAAATAGGATAAGTGAGTATCTCGTCTAAGAGAAGTGCAAGTAAGACGATGAATATTCCGAGCGCAAAGTTAGCTTTTGTTTGCCCGTAGATCCTAGCATACACGAATACCAAAGAGACAAGTAGCGCGATGCTGACTGTCGAGAGAATTATGTGCTCTGCAATGAAAGTGAAAAGCTCATCGATTTTTAAGGGCGCGCCAAAGAAAGTTAAAGGACCTCCGCGAAGCACAAGGTGAGGTGCGATTAAAAGAAAAGAGATTATCCCGACTATAGCACCTATCAGCAGAACTATTATCACCCATAACAAGTTGCGAAAGCTTCGCCTAGCTCTCTCATTGTCCGTCGGTTGGCTTGGCGGCGGAGTATGACTATCAGCATCGTCTTGAGGGTTATTGTTGCTCATTTTTTCTTGTTCTTCCCCGTTTTGTTCAGGATCTCTTCGAGCTTTGACCAGTTTGCCTCCATTTCGGAAGAGAGGAAATACAACTTGCCGTATTTCTCACCCTCGGTAACGATCAGCCTGTTTTGCTCTAAAACACGCAGGTGGTGTCGCACGGTGGTGTAATCCACGTGAAGCGCCTGGGTCAATTGCTGCGCATTTCTGGGCTGTTCTTTGATCGCCTGCAGCACCTCTAACCTAGTCACTGCTCCGGTACTTCCGGCAAACAGCCACCAGAGGACTCGCTCGAATGCATCCATGGGATATGATTGATTCCCCGCTCTGCCGTATCAATAATACTATCGTTCCAACTAGTATAGAAAATCCCAAGACTCATGCCTTCAAAAAAATCAAAACTTGCCAAACTACGATATTCCCAACCGATCTTATCTTTTGGGGCATCTCCGATTGGCTAAAGGCGACCGCAAGAGTAGTTATTCTTATTCCGAAATCAATCCCAAATTATCACAAACTAACCTCATCCAATATTGCCGATTGCCAGGCTTTCAAATTCCTTTGACTTTACAATAGCACTCGATATTTCATTCAACGTTCCAACAGTTATCCCGTTTATCCCGTGGCTCAACTTAAACCAGTCATGGCCTAGACTACTGATGAAAACAAAAGTGGTTCCTTTCTTTGTAACATATCTGAGCCAAGCAGAGTCTCCGATCTCCAAATTACGAAGAGCCAGCTCGTTGTATTCATCTAGCTGTTTTTCCGATTTCATTTCTTTTTATCACCACGGCAATTCGTCATGATTTCCAAAAAAAAGTCGGGGAGACGCTTGCGCCATTTTGATTGGAAGAGAGAGCTGCAACTGGAACTCTGGCTTATCCTTTTGATGAACTACTCGATGAACTGCTTGAACTAGATCCTGAGGATGTCGATGAAGAACGCATATTTGGACAGCTATGCCCGCTGTATGAACCTGAAGAACTTGAAGTGGATGTTGTTGTGATAGTGCTTGACTGTGCGAATGATACAAATCCTATTACAAGAGCTCCGATCGCGATAATGGCTATCGTTGTGACGATTAGCAGGTTTCTTTTGTTGGGAAGGGAATAGTTTGTTTCCATTACTTTGTGAATTGATTGACAAATTTTGCTTCATCTCTGTTACGAAAAGCAAAACGTTGCTCATGCTAATATCGACTTTCCGAGATGCTTCCTAAATCTATAGGAAATTGCGCCTAAATGATTCCAGAAGAAAGACACACGTATTGATCAATAAGAAAAAAATGAAAGTACATTTGTAGATAAGGGAAGAATGTTGCAGAGATTTGGGAATCTTTTCGGAAACTGATTATATTAGTTCGAGTGTTTAAGTTGAAGCCAGACTATAGGAGCATAAGTGAAATTGGAAACTTCGTTCCCTCAATCCAGCAAGAAACCGGTTTCTCTTTTGGTAATAATCATCATTGCACTTGCAGCCCTTGCAGGCGTTGTAGGGTCTTTGTATCTCTACGAGTCTGTCCAGACTAATCGCCAGATTTCTTCCCTCCAGAGCACGATTAACACGCTTCAAAGCGAGGAAAAATCAATGATTCAGCTTGAAGATGCCAACGGGACTTATCCAGGCACGAATTACTTCGCAAACTCTTCTGGAAGCATTAACGCAGTCACGATTTACAACTATGCAAACCAGAGCGTAGTAACAGTTGAGGGACTGCAGTCCACGACGAATTCTTTTGGTCAGACATCAACTAGTCAAGTCCTCGGCTCTGGCTTTGTTATCATCTACAGTAATTCGTACTACATTGTGACAAATTATCACGTTGTTGACGGTGACACGGGCATCTCGGTGACATTCTCAAATGGTGACGCTTATTCAGCTACAGTCGTCGGCTCTGATCCGTACAGCGATCTTGCAGTGCTTTCGACGAGCGCTCCAAAATCAGAATTCCATCCACTTTCAATTGTTTCATCATCGACTTTGGTCGTCGGGCAACCTGTTCTCGCGATAGGAAACCCCTATGGTCTCTCGGGATCTGAAACAATTGGAATAATCAGCCAGCTCGGGAGAACAATCCAAGAGACTGCTGCAGGAAATTACGCGATTGCAAACGTCATCCAAATTAGCACTCCAATAAATCCAGGTAATTCTGGCGGTCCTCTTTTCAACACTTACGGCCAAGTCGTCGGCATTACAACGGCAATAGTGAGCGGCTCGCAGGGAGTGGGCTTTGCGATTCCGGCCGACACAATACTTGAAGAATTGCCCTATCTCATCACGACAGGATCCTACAACCTGCATCCATATCTTGGAATTTCTACTGCTGACATGAGCTACGATCTTGCAAAAGCTCTAGGAGTGAATGTGACATACGGCGTACTAGTTGAAAGCGTAGTGAGTGGGGGACCGGCCGCCCAAGCAGGAGTGATAGCAGGAAGTGGCACAGTGACAGTCGACGGCCAGCAGTACACTAGCGGAGGGGACATAATAGTTTCAATCAACGGAACGAGGATAGTAAACGGCGATGCGCTTTCATCTTGGCTACAAGAGTACGCTCTGCCAAATCAGAACATAGAGCTTGGAATCATCAGGTCAGGAAGTCCAATGACTATCCAGGTTACTCTGGGAACAAGACCCGCAGCATAGAAGTTGGAAACATCCTTGAAACAATTGCTCGTCGCGACAAAAGATTCTGAAGAACCAGCCTATTACTTTCCAGTTCCTATTATGCCTCAACGAGTCTCGCCGATTGAAGTGATTGCTCTTGCTGAAACTGTGGAGCGGTCTGGCTCGATTGAATTATCCGATCTCGATCGACATTTCTCAAGGCACAGCTCGGCGCATCTCCTCTCTGTTCTGAAAGCTGGAACAGAGTTAGGATTGATCCAAAGAGATGAAAGTATAGTCAATGTCAGGGACTTGGGTATCGGTTTTGCGCGTGCTTCAGATGGAAAGGAAGGTATCATACGCGCCGGCCTTGGAAGGGTCGAGCCTTTCAAAACTGCCCTAGATCTGCTCTCAAAGAAGAAAGCCGTTACAACTCAAGAAGTCGCAGCTAGTTTAATGAAAAGGAAAGTAATCTTTGGGCCAACTGAGATGAACGAGGATTTTGTGCGGACGGCTCTCATAGAGTGGGGAATATCCTGCGCTCTCTTGTCCTACGATGGCAAAGCATTTGCACTTGTGAGAGACGATTTTCTTTGCTAGTCAGAGGCATTCGTCTAGAAGTCTAAATACAGCAGTATCGCGACAGCGATTACAAGAACAATAACGCCTATCATCAGTAGTCTGTTGATTTTCTCCAATCTTCGGATACTTTGTTCCATAGGGTCTTCCATTGAATCTTCTTCGCTTCCTATGGCACAAATACAAGGATAAGCGCAACAACGGATAGAATAGCGATTGCAGTCGCCAATTGTTCGGTTCTTTTTAATGCTAGTTCGTAGCGCTCCGAAGTGCTAAACGAGTACGATGGTTGAGAACTCGAAGGATAACTCGGCATTGGGGTTGGAGATGCGGCCGGCCTTCCAGGTTGGGAAGGCGGAGAGATAGAATCTTTCGCGCCCGCTAGACTAGAACCACAATATGAGCAGTAAGCAGCGTCAGACTGGCTGTTTTGAGA
>JARCRS010000057.1 GCA_029850555.1 archaeon
CCGAACACACTGTCCGCCTGGGTTTCCATCCCCATCGAGAGTGCAGCAAATGCTCCTGCCTTGCTCCTTAAGGTACCAGCGCTTTCCATGAACTTTTCATGGTACTCTGAACCGTAGGAATGAGCTAAAAGAGCTCCCTCCTTGTCCGCAATCGTAAGGGAGAGTATAGAATCATCAATCGAGCGTATCTTCTCGCAAAGGAGCTTAAAGCTCCCATCGGCTTCGGCTGGCAATTCTTCTTGCCTACGGTCTGCGCCTAAAGAATCCTGTCTTAAAAACACTCATGTATTTTCTCGACTCTATCGAGAAGATTGAATCTTTGATATCGTCAAAAAATTTCTCTAAAATCTGTGTCAAGGGCGAGAGGGAATCTGGATTCTCTGCATTGTTTGAGTATTGTGAGAGTCTTTTGATTCGATTACGCAGTTTTGTGAAAACATTGTTACTTCCTTGTTTTTTGATGATTCATCCAGTGCATAAAATTTCAAATCAATTCAATGATGAACGCGCAACAACTCGATCAGCGCAATAATTGCGATGGATAGAATCAGACCAATGACCTTCGCTCTTCTATGGGAATTATGCGCTTTTGAGCTTCAAAGTTGTAGCTTTTACCTTTCACAAAAGAGACTAGGCATGAATAGCTTGAAAATCGAGCTTGAATGAGGAATGTATCTTCCGACCTAAAATTCAAACTAGAGCCATCTATGAGTAGTGTGTTACGAGAATCAAGCAATACACGCGCCATTGTAAAAGAAATGAATTGGTTTGCAACAACTGTTTGATTTGAATGAGAGACCATTCCAATGTAGCCTAGTACTACATAGGAAATTGAGATCACGCAGGAGCACTCTTGCACGGCATGTTAGTACTCGCCCAATTTACTCTGGATCTTTCTGGGTTGATAAGGTAAACGCGGAAAAGACCCCTCCATGAAACTATGTGAATGTTGAATCTTAATCTTTTGAACGAGCTCCACTTTTATCTATCCAATTTTGGAATGTTTCTTTCTTTTTTTCCTTGCTTGACGTGAAACCATACAAACCCTTTTCAAAATTCAGATCTCTACATCAAAGAGAAAGCAGGGGAAAGAGCTTTTGCGTTGGATTTGGTCAGAAATTAGGAAGTTCCATCTATACCTAGCAGATATATGCAAAGTTACTACAACGAAGCCTAGTAGTTCTCACGTGTCTGAATCTACACATCGCTTAATTGCAAAATAGCTTTGAAATACAAAGACCACTAATATGAAAAATTTAGGTCACTACAATAACAAATCAGCAATCACAAAATCACTCATCGCAATCCCAATCGTTGCAGCGATCATTCTCGCAGGAGTAGCAGGCTTCGGAGTCTACTCTTCCCACGCCCAAACGCAGAGCTCAAGCTCTACAACATCGAGTGCATCAACAGTAACGAAAACAGCCACGCAGACATCTTCGAGCAGCAACAATGACAGCGAACTTCCTTGGAGCGGCGGATTCCTGAACGGACAGGTTGTAACGTTCGTGTATACACAGAACTACACGTGTAACCCCGGCGTCATCTCATTTGGCTTCAATTCAACGGAAGCATCAAATGCACAAGCAGTCACGAACTGTGAAGTGGGCGCATTTAAGGGTGATACAACTCTACCGAATCTCTACATCCTTGTTCCAGCCTTCGCAGGACTCTCAATATTCGGAGTTCCTAAACTCGGAGCTTCGTCACAGGGATTCCCCACATTCAACAATCAAACTATCTTAACTGATTGCGGAGCAGGAGGAACTCAAACAGCATGCGGAGATCATCCAACCTACTTCTATTCTCCGGCATTCACAACTGTCGAGCAGTACTTGGGGATAACAAGTGGTGTCTTTGGCCTTCCAGAAGGAGTACTTCCAACACCTTCCCACTCGCACTTGATCAACCAGTCAGACACTGGCGGTTGGAACAATGTAGCTGTACTTGTCTTCGATCCAAACATCTTCCCGAACCCAGTCACTGGACAATGTACGCAGATGGTTCCTTCAAGTCAGGCTAATGCAACCGCAAATTGCCTCAACACATATTCAGCCCTTCAAAAAGCACTGACAACTAACGATAGCGCGTCAGACAATGCAAACTGCAACTACGGAGCAAACCCAATTTACGAAGCTCTAGGTCAACCACCAACACAGGTAGTAGTACCTGGTGATATGACTGTTCCATCACTTGCAAATCCAAACACCAACCTAGTCCTGTTCTTCAATGTCTACAACTACAACCCATATCCACCGTTCACCAACTTTGGTGACACTACCTCAACAGCAACAACTCCGACGCCATAAGCAGAAAAATTAGCATAACCTTGGAAGGATTGTGCAAATCAACTCTTTTCCTTCCAACTCCCCTTTTTTTCCTAATTCTCTTACCAAGAGCCGAATTTTTGGCGAATAGATCTACATTTCCTTCAGCTTATTTTACAGGCACTAGCGTTCGAGAATCATGTTAGCTAGACACTTAGGCTATGTCGTGACTTACATTGATAAGTTTGAAGAGATGATAGATGACATACTCGGAGCTGGCGTAGCTTCCGCCCTGATGAAAGAACCACACTCAAAGAACTAGCTCACCGATTTCAACCCGTCAGTCCAGAAGACAAATCTCTGAAAGGAGTCTATCTATTGCAATAAGCATGTCCTTGGCAGCGCGGATAACTTGTCTCATACTTCTTTTTGCCCGATCAGATCTAAATCTTCTCTATTGAAACAATGCTACATCCTTTTTTTGTATGTAAAAAGGTAAACAATCGGCCTTGGAATAAAAAGTCTCTTCAATCTAGTTCAAAATCGAAGAGAAGAAGACAATCAAGAGGATCGAGATCATGGGGGAGATTTAAGATTCAATTTTGACTTTGGAGGCAGAACGTAAAATCTCATCCAAAACCATTACTGAAACAACAAGAGCTGAAGAAGCACTAGTGGCCACGAAAGATCGGTTGGCGCACGAGTTGGCTGGTTTGTCACGATTGCATGAAATGAGCCTGCGTCTGCTTGGTCAAGATAATATGGAG
>JARCRS010000058.1 GCA_029850555.1 archaeon
TACCCTCCCTCCGTAAACAGGTTTTGAATTTCTTTTCGCTGTTTACGCGTCCCCATAAAATCAATATCCACGTAATTTCGTTTGAGGCTTTCTTTCAATGTGCTTGGGCATCGCAACCGAAAGGCTATTCCACCGAGTAACCTTAGAGTCAATCCTCTCGTATTGGCTTCTTCGATGAGCTGCGTTGCTTCCTTAACGGGGTCTTTCTCTGGCAATTTTTTATCTTCGATTGGTTCTCAGTTATCCTTTCTTCTGCTTTTTACAACTATCTTCAGCGGCATTTGAATTTGGATTTATCTCTGAACTTGGCCCAAATTCGAATGCTTGATCGGCTTATCAGATGATTGGACATATTACCGTTTCTGGTACTCCTGCTAACCCAGAACTAAACAAGACCCATCTTATATGCGCCTGGATCGTGATATTGATGATGCCGAGTATCCAATCTGAGAAGGCCGAGTTCTTTAGATCTCTTCATGAAGGCAGAAGCAAAATACTAGTCCTGCCCAACGCGTGGGATGTAGCCAGTGCTAGACTCTTTGAGAATATGGGATTTTCCGCCATTGCAACATCGAGCGCGGGTATGCTAGTTTCACTGGGCTATCCGGATGGAGAAGATATTGGGAGAGAATCTTTTCTTTCCGCCGTAAAGCGAATATCTTCTGTTCTCTCAGTACCGTTGTCGGTAGATTCCGTGTCTGGTTTCGGAAGTACGCCAGAAGAGATTGCAATTACGATCAGGGGACTGATAGAATCAGGGGCAGTTGGCCTAAACATTGAAGATTTCGATCATAAGACAAAGAAGCTCTTTCCTGTTGAAAAGCAACTCGAGAAGCTCAAAGCAATCAAGAATGTGGGCAAGTCGATGAAAACACCCATAGTGATCAATGCGAGAACAGATGCTTTGAGATATGCCAAAGGCGGTGACGCTGAAAAGTTTGACGAAGCTGTTCGCCGCGCCAACTCTTATCTAGATGCGGGAGCGGACTGTGTTTATCCGATGGGGTTAACGGAGAAAGCTGCAATTTCAAAATTTGTAAAGTCTGTGGATAACTTTCCAGTTAATGTCATGATTAGAAACGGTCTTCCAACGATCAAAGAGCTTCAGGAATTAGGGGTAGCAAGAGTCAGTTTCGGACCGAGTGCAAGCTACGCAACGATGGGGCTTTTGCAACGAATCTCTAGAGAAGTACTTGAAAAGGGCACTTTTTCATTGTTGGTCGACGATGCAATCACTTTTGAGGAACTTAATAGCCTTGCATCGAAAAGAAAATAATGAAAATGCGGATGTTCAATCGAGCGGTTTAGATTTTTAGTCTTTCAATGTGGACTTCAGGCGCTAGGTTCTGAAGGGGCTCTGCCATCACTGCCGCTACCAGCAGGTGGAGGAGAGGGGATCTTTGACTTTAACCATGCAGACAAGTCAGCTCCGTCAGAAAGTTTCGGGTCAGCTGGTATCAGAATACCTCGAGGCCCAAATCTATCGCCTTCTTGTGTCTTTAATTCTATTCGAATGCTTGATCTATACTTTTCAACCGATTTTATTTCGGAGTAATCGATTTGTTGACTGTTTCTCCTGCTGGCCCTCAGAAAGTAATAATCGTAGAATTCAAATTTTGGCCTGAACAAGAAACCTAGAATGACGGGAATCCCAATAATTGCCGCTAAAATAGCAACTGAAATTAGGGCGCCATATGATGCGAGTCCAATTCCAATGCCAAACACTACCACAAATATTACTGTAACAAGCGCGTTGATAATGCTTCTCAAGGGTGATTGACGAACTACAGCTACGGGCTGTCCTCCAACAGCGACTGGGGTACTTGTATGCCCCAGATCGCGTTGTTGAGGTAGCTTTGAGAAAGAACTGTTTTGGGTATTGCTCGGCGGAGACCAAGAACTCGAAGTAGCTGGACTAGTGGTAAAGGAAGGAGCCGGTGTATCGATCAAGGATGCTGCACAATTGGAACAGCTGTATGCAGTGCTAGGGTTTTTTGCGCCGCAATTCGGGCAGATCTTTGAGGCCACGGTGATGGTTATCCAGTAAATTTGGACATATCAAACTTGTTGTGTATTGTTTCGCATTCATTGTGAAAATCGTCCCTAAGACCTGAAATTTGATCTCCTTTGAAAGACAGGATATCGATCCCTACTACAATTCCGGCGAAGCTGCGGCTCAATAGTTTCCCAAAGGATTTTCGAATTCTTCGAGCTAAGGCCATGGTTTATCAAAGACGGGGTTGGGATTTGATTTGAGTAGATCATTCCCGCTAGTTCCAAAGTTTTATCTAGAATTATTTTCTAGGTGAATAGATATACCGTATCTTTCTAAGAAACCTTATGCATTTCATAGACGTGGAGGAGTCGACACTACTTTGGTAAAGACTGGAAGAAGGAAAGAGCTAAAGGAGGTAGAAATCATCGCAACCGAGCAAGCGTTGCAGCTTAGAACAAATCACGCTTTTGGAATATCGATAATTTCGCTCTCTACCGAAGATGCGCTTCAACTTCGAGATGAAATAGAGGAATGGTTGGGCGAGCACCCGATGCAAAGCCAGAAAGCAGAAACTGACTATCTTCCCTCGGAGAGATAAATATCCAAAATGTGCACTTTCTTTCTCGATGACCAAAAGTTCAGAAAAGATGTTCGAGTCCTAACGGGAGTTCTAGAACGCAGAATTCACCAGGCAATCGAGCTAGATCAACTCATACTTTTGCAGATTGGATTACTACAGGAAAAACAAGATAAGTATCTTGATACTGAAAGTGCCGAAATATACGAAGCTATTGCTTCTCGAACGTTAGAGATAGGACAGATTCTGCAGGAAATCAGGAAGAAACTACATTCTGACTTGTTGACAGATGCCGCCGTGCCTAAAGAGCTACAGTATGACGCCGAAGAAAACACTTCGGCACTAGATCAATAGCCGCGATCTAAATATTTGACTATCTTCTACTGTAAAGTCTTGCCGGCATTTCCACAAGCCGTAGAGAAATTTCCATTTCATTCCCTAGTCTCACTGTAGCTAACCGTACACCTGATCCGACAGCTAGTTTTGAGATTTCTGAAAGAAGATCCTTCATGCTTTTAGTCTCATGGCCATTGATTCCAGTTATTACGTCACCTTGACGCAATCCTGCTTCATCGGCGGGGCTGTACCTTGAAACGCCAATGACCATAAGCCCGGTATCAACCCGTAGATCGTAACGTCTAGAAATAGCTGGATTGACTTCAACAGCGGAGATTCCTATCCAAGGTCGAATAACTCGCCCCTTTTCAAGAATTTGTTCCGCAACATGTCTAACCATGTTAACCGGAATCGCAAAACCCATTCCGTTAGCATATGGAATTATAGCTGTGTTAATCCCGATTATCTCTCCCTGGAGATTCGCTAAAGGCCCGCCACTATTGCCAGGATTAATCGCAGCATCAGTTTGAATGAAACCCTCATAGATGAAATCTGCTCCTGGTAAGGGCCTAGCAAGAGCGCTTACAACACCTAGTGAGACTGTTGGTCCTCCTGGAAGCCCAAGGCTGTTTCCTATCGCAAGAGCGATCTGTCCAACTTTGAGGTGTTCGGAATCGCCAAGTGTTGCATAAGGCAGATTTCGGTCATTTGCCTCCAATTCGACGACGGCAATGTCTGTTGCTCCATCGGAACCAATGACTTTTCCACCGAATACTCTACCATCTTTGAGTGAAACCGTAACGACATCCGCAGAGTCTACGACGTGATTATTCGTAATCACGTGCCCCGTCAGGTCGAAGATTACCCCGGATCCAGATCCCTCGACAGGAATTATTCCACCGAATCTACGACCTCGTGCGTAAACAGTCGCTTCTATGTTTACGACAGACTCACTTAATTTTTGAACCGCTTGTGTGATTTCTTCTTCGATTCCAGCTAGTGTCATTTTAATTGTCAGAATTCTTGTATTGGAATCAGTCTTGATTTGATGACTACCTGAGGAGCGAAGCTAGTCACAGTAACAATAACCTTGAGATTTATTCCTCATCGAAGAGATACATCGGTATGTCCGACATCTGCCGGAATAAATTCCACTACCTGATCATTTCAAGGCGAAAAGCCGATAAGAATTGGTTCGTTATTGAAAAAATAAAACCGAGTCTAGTTCGAGGATGAGGTAACCGCAGTCAGCGTCTTGCACACGGAACAAATTGGACCGGTCGATACAGATCCGCATTTTTCGCATCGCATCACTCTCTTTGACTTCTGCAAATCGATTTGTATGCCCGATGCGATTCCGAGAACTGTCTTTAGCGTTGAATATTTTATTCCAGGATGTCTTCGTTCAAGTTCATTCAAATGAGCCCTGATCTCAGTTCTTATCCCCTCGTTCATGTAAGGACATGACTCCGATTGGAAAGGAAGGTTATTGAGATAGGCAAAGAACGCGAGTTCCTGCTCGTAGATTTCTATCATCGGCTTGATCCTCCGAAGCTTAAAGTCTGCATTATGCCTGAAAGTGGGATCTAACCATTTAATCCGCTCTAAATCTCCGGAGTAGAGGTTGATGTAAAATGTCTGGAGAACGTCGTCCAGATTATGGGCAGTGGCAACGACATTCACACCTAGTTCCTCTGCGGCAAGATCAATTGATCTTCTTCGAAGGGGACCGCACACGGCACATGATGTCGTCTTGATTCTCTTTTCGGCTCTTTCCTCCAGCGCTTCATCCAAAGTAAGACCGAAAAAGTCCTTGTACGAGCCAACAAGGAGCGGGATCGATAATTCTTCAGCAAGCTTTTCGGCGTTTCTTATCGCTTCCTCTCTGTACCCTTCTATTCCCTCATCTATCGTAAGCGCGTAAAGCTTTGAGCCGTGCCCTTTCATAATCTCGTTCATTACATAGAGGAGAGAGGTAGAATCCTTGCCTCCGGATACAGCAATTCCAACCTTATCTCCATAGTGAAGCATTTCATATTTTGAGATTGTTTTCTTTGTCTTTTCGAATATAGATTCAGTAAAGCATTTCGTGCATAGTGACTCTCCATTGTATGTTCGAAAGTATACTGTCTTTCCTCCACAGCGACAATAGGGGCTTGCTTTTAGCTTGATGAGTTGAGTTCTTTTAGCCTCGGAATCAAGTTCCAATCGTTGATATCCTCCTTTAGTCTAAGGGATCGAAGGCGCCTATATCGTTATTAGGTTTCATTAGAGAGTTTGCGTTCTACCGATAGAATTTTGACAGATCAAAACGGGAATAGTCCTCCACAAGGGGCTTCCGAGCCTGAAAAACCAGAGGAAGAACCTAAGGCGGTTACTTTCTCATGGGGAATCGTTATGGTCAGGACTAAAAAACTACTCAGCTTTCTTGATGATCTGGCAAAGTACAGAATCTTTTCCGACCTTGGCTGGGTTTACATAGCTATCATGATCGGAGCAGGAGCTTTCATGGTTTGGCTGATGCTTGACGAGACTTATCTAGTTTTGAACAGTAGCCTCGCGCTCCGCTGCCTCATAGGGGCAGCTCCAGTAGCTCAGTGTCACGCGAGCAATCTTCCCACGCAGCCCCAGCCTTCGCTAACTTCGTACTTGCTTCTTCCAGGGATCAATCCCTACATCCCCGTCGCCTACGGAATAATCGGCATAGTTGTCGCAGTTGTCGTGCACGAAGGGACTCACGGCGTCATCGCACGCCGATTGAAGCTCCCTGTAAAATCGACGGGCCTCTTGTTCTTTCTTTTTGTTCCAATCGGAGCATTCGTTGAAATCGATGAAAAATTAATTCAAAAAATTCGGGCTAGAGATTCTAGCAGAATCATGGCAGGAGGTCCCGGAAGCAACGTGATTGTGGGAGTGATTGCCTTGATTTTGTTAGTTCTACTGTTGGGCGGACTCGTTCCCCGCTACAATGGGGTCTTGGTAGCACAGGTATATTCTCCCAGTCCTGCTAACGCGCTACATAACCAAGGTCATCTTCAGGCGGGTGATTTCATAGAAGCTGTCAATGGCACGCAAGTCAACTCTGATCAGATTTTGACAAGCTTCATGTCAAATACTAGGCCAAATGAAACGCTCCTACTAACTATCGACCATCAGGGTCAGCTCAATACGTACAATGTTACCCTTGCAACAAATCCAAACAACAAGACTATAGGTTTCATTGGCGTCAGTGTAGCTAACGAAAATCTCTCCGCGATAAAAAACAATTATGCGAATGCATACAGGACGAATCCATTCCTCTATCTCATTGTTCCCGGAATTGTTTCCCAGGCCGAGACAGTGGTCCCATTTTCAGGGACCCTTCATGCATATTACACTTCGCCTATTCTTGGAGACACGTGGTATCCAGTTGCCCTGACAATATTCTGGATCTTTTTCATCAACGTAAATCTCGCATTCTTTAACGCAATTCCACTTTATCCTCTTGACGGAGGTCAGGCGATCTTAAATTGGTTCAGCCATTTTGGAAAGAAATGGGTAGAAGTAAGGGCAAAACTACTAACGACGATCTGCTCGATAACAATGCTTGTACTCATACTTACTTTTCTTTTCCTTCCAAGAATTCTTGCCCTAATTCCATACTAGGCTCGTATTGGAAATCGTAGCAAGCCTATAACGCCGCCGAGAGAATTTACTTGCCCTCCAAGGTCTGTCGAGGAATCAAGTAGGAAGGTTTCCCCTCTATATTCCTCAACACTGTTTAGAAGCTCAACGAGAACGTCTTCATCCACATCTTGCTGTGAAAATATTTTTTCTGAGACAAGTAAAGATTCGATGCCTCCTGCTTTAGCTGCCCTTAGATTTTCATTGAACGCAATTGCCACTCGAGTGTCTCCGAGAGAGATACGTCTCATTACTTCCTGAATTATCTTTGAGGCTTTAGCAAGCCTGCTTTCTCCCAAAGCGTCTTGCAGGTTTTTGTTTCGCAGTGCGACGTAAACTCCATCCTCTCCTGCAACGTCAGAGCCTTCGAGAGCCTTGACGCTTGCAAATTCTTTTCTTTGCTGAGTTATGAAATTCGCAAATGCGTTCTTCGTATTCCCCGGACCCAAAACGAAGACCGACGAGCTCGGTGAATAGATTACAGCAAGTGCATCGGCAACTTTCTCAAAGTAGTTTGTCGGCTTTTTTCTCGTATCTTGGTACATTTTACCCGAAATGCCTGATTCGACATTTGGTAGTAGCTGAAGGTGAGTTCCTTTGACGACGCCAATTCCGGCTTCACGACTGTCTAGCGCAACTATTGCGTAGCTGTCACTAGCTTCCTTAGAACCCTCGAGGAGCTTTAGCTGAACAGAAGTAAAGCTCAAAGGTTTCTTTATCGATAGCCTATGTCCTTCGGATATTGAAAGCGAATGAAAGACATTCTTCGAAAGCACGTCATTTGATACGTCGACAATCCTGCCTGAGATTCGTAATCTCGAGAGAGTACTGTCAAGCTTCACTTGCTCGGTTTCGACAGTGATTTTTACTTTGATTCTTTCTTTGTCCGGCCTAGCGTACTCGGCAGTTTCTTTCAATACTCGCGAAGATTCACTAGCGACGAGGTCACCTTTTGAAATAATCCTTCTTAGAGTCCACAGATCATCAGGCGTTTCCGGTGTAACAGTCACGAGGTCATGGCGAGCGTCTAATCGGTGAATTATCAAAGGAGACCTTAGTCGCCAGTTATTTGGTATTTGGACGTACCTAAGAAGTAGTTATCTTCAAGCTTAGATCCAGATCCTCTTGACCTCCGAAAAGTGAGGATCGTCAGTCACGCAGGGGATCTTAAGTTTCTTGGCCGTTGCCATGATTAGTGAATCCGCCATCGGAATCCTAAGCTTGCTACTCAAACTTGCTCCATCTCTCGCTGTCTCGGTATCGATGCCAACTACTTCGAATTCCCTTTCAATGGCCTCTGTTCTGATTTTTGCGACATCCTTGCCTTGTTCTTCAAGAGAGATCTTGTACACCTCGTAGATTGTGATGACAGAGACAAATTTAGATTTTGACCTGTAGGATAAAGACCTAAGCTTGTCAAGCTGTTCTGTATCTTTTGTTTCAAAACGAACAAGGAAATATCGCGTTTCAAAGAGCATATCTATAGTGCTACTCTGCTTCTCTCATTTTGTCCAAAAGTCGAATTGCTTCTGCGGGAGTTAATTTGCCTGTACCGTCCAACTCATCTAATGAAAGCCGTTTAGTGAAAATGATTTTCTCACCGATAGACTCTACACTTAGTCTGGTCCCCTCCTTGATGCCCAATTTCTTTCGTATCTCTATGGGTATGGTAGTTTGACCGCGTCTAGTCACCAGCACTTCATTGGTCATTACGGGTCGATAATGGAGTTCCTATTTAATAATGGTTTCCTATCAGATCGCTTTACTCCTACCTAGAAAACATAATCCTATTTACCAAGACTAAGAATGCAGGCTCGAAGCTTCGAGCGTTTTACTTGGCGCTCTTCTCCTGATACTAGACAACTTCAATTCTGATACTAAATTTTCAGAGAATAAGAGTATGTTCTATTCTAATCCAAGGTCCTTGAAGCTGTATATCGAAATCTCTTCAGGTTTATTTTGAATCTCGCCAGCTCTATGAGCTACGAGCGTTCCTATTCCAACTTTCTGCCCTGCATCTATGAGCCTCTGCGTTACGATTCCATCAAGAACCAATGTCTTTGCCCCCTGCAGATCCGCTATCTTTGAAACAAGATCTTTCACTAGGACTCTTGATAGTTCCTTCAACTCTGAATCGTAAACTACTGCTTCCAAAGTTCCATTAATTGCACCAAATTCTCCTTTCACTTTCTCTGCAATCGGTTCTGGAAGTGGTGGGGGCGGCGGCAAGGTTTCTTTGGGTCTAACTTCTTCTGTTCTTGGAGGTCTCATTTCATCGTCTCTACCACGATACCTTTCCTCGCGGCCTCCTCCTCTTCCTCTACGATCTCTTCTATCATAACGCCCGCCTCTTTCTCGATCGTAGCCGCGTTCTCTACGCTCGGGTCTTTCCACTCTTTCATCGGCTAATTCCCCTGTGGATTCCTCTCGAGATCTTCCCTCAAGAATCTCTAAAATCTCAATTGGAGTAAGTTCCTCGACTTCCTTTCCTCTGGGTGCGCGATAAACGCGGTCTACTCTTGCGACCTGCGTCAGCTCTTTCAGGATCAAATCTCCTCCCCTGTCGCCATCTAGAAAAGCGTGAATCGGCCTCTTCTTTGCAAGGTCCTTCACCGTATCAGGTATGCTAGTGCCCTCGACCGCAATTGTATTATCAATACCAGCTCTCATCAAATTGATAATATCGGCACGCCCTTCGACAACGTAGAGAAATTCCGCAGAATCTACAGCCGGACCCGCTGGTAATCCTTCCTTTCCATAAGAGATCACCCTTCCCCTCTTTGCAGAGTCCACAATGTCCTTTAGCGATTCTTCACCTTCGCTTGCGGTCTTTGAAGCCCAATCTTTCATGATGGATTTTGCGCGATCGACAATTACTTTACGCCGATCGGCTCTGACATCATTTATGCCAAGTAGGCTGAAATGCGCAGAACAAGGCCCAACCTTATCGACATTTTCAACTGCAGCTGCAATCAATGCGCAGGTCGAGACATCAGTGCTCATTGGAATGAGCACTTCTCCACTAGTTCTGCCATTGTTTGATTGAAGGTTGATTTCTATTCGTCCAACCTTCCAAGTCTTTTGCAGTTCCTGCAGGTTCATCTCTGGGCCAAATAGCCCTTCGGTTTGTCCAAAGATCGCGCCTATCAGATCAGCTTTCTCTACTACGCCTTCTACTTCGAATCTTAATTTTACTAGATATTTTACAATACTCTTTTCTTGACTCACGATAAACACTACCTGTGTTGTTAAGCGTCAATGGGTAATTCTTTGTCAAAATTCCCTGATCAAAGAAAATCCGAATTTGCATTTAAGCCTTTAGCGCACGGAAACTGTACTCCGACAAGTCGACAGAGAACCACGTCTTTCTCATCCTAATTAAGCTGGTATCCACTTTCGAAGTCAGGCTTGACGGTTATGATGGAAGAATCGAGAATTCTAGAAGACATGGTCGTGGTTCTGCTTTCCTCTAATTCGTGGAAAGAGAAGGTCACGGAAAACTTGTCGTGCAAAGATCGTGGAAAGGCTACGACTGCTAGATGCGTTGCAAAAGAAAGGCTACATCGTTTGTTCGCCTTGGGCTAAATCGGTAGTCATGACGGAGGAAGGCCTAGAACAAGCCAGGAAATTAAAAGAAAAAATGCTGAGCGAGTTGGCAAAGTTATACGATCAGGGACTTACAAGAGGCACCTTTCAGCTCTCAAAGCCTGTCTGCAACAATCCAGTTCTACCAAATGGGCTGATCCCATCCGTTCCCATAAAGACTTCTGACTGTCCTCTGCCAGTTTCTATCCATCCATTTATGACGATACTATCTATCAAAAGAAAAATTGCTGATCCAAAAACACCAATTTCGCAAGAGGCATAACCTTGAAATATTCTCAAGCGTCACTCAGAATCCGGTTGCCTTCTCATTTTGACTCCAAAGAAATTTGACTATTATTCTCCGACTTCCCTCGGTGAGGCAATACAGTTACTGGGCACGA
>JARCRS010000059.1 GCA_029850555.1 archaeon
CAAAGGCGGGAGCTACATGCTAGAACCAGTGTCTGACGAACTGCTCCTGTCTTGGCGGACTTTGCGACGCTGTTCGCCACGTGCGAGTCCTCCTTTTCGGGCCACAGCCTGTCTAGTTTCAGAAGAAGCAGCTTGTAAACCTCTTCTCTCATGCGGGGCTTCTCCGCCGGCTCTTGCCACGCGTTCTCTAGTTTCGCCTGAAGCGGATGCGAGGCCTCGCTTGTTCAATCTTTCTTGCTGAGCCAAAACAATACCTCACCCTTTGCTGAACCTTTGCTTTGGCTATATTTAGTGCTTGTGAAACACTACTCTATTATCTTGATTTGGGAAGTAAAGTCTGTCCCACCATCTTTCGCCTTCCTCACCTTTTCCAAAGGAGATTCTTTGCAGTTATATTACCGACTAGCCAGTATACAGATCAATGAAGCCCCCCCGAGTGTGACATTCGCTAACAGGGACATCCGATTGTCTTTTGGTTTGTTGCATTTGTAAAATATGAGAAAGGGTAGTATTCGTAACTTGTCGTGTTAATAACTCTCGGTTGGAGAATTTGCAGAGTAGGAGTAATACCCAAACCCGGCACGTAGCGATTTTGCCACTGCATTAATAGAATATATTCCTGCGATTGCATCCATTGCCCTCCTGGAGTAAAGTTAACCGTTCCCATCGGTGTTTGGAAAGTACCTGATAGAAGAGCTTGCCTGATTGCCGTATTGCTCAAATTCCCAGCGGCATCAATCGCGTCAGCAGCAATCAAGGCTTCCGTATAATACACGCCTTCAAGAGTAGGAGGATGACCAAATGCTGCAAAGTATTCATTGACGATCTGTGAATTGTTAATGACATGATTCAACAAGTCGCCGTGATAGGGTACGCTTGGATCCCAAGGGAATGAAGTCGTGAATCCCTGAGACTCATTTCCAATTCCTCCAATTGAAGTGATGGCGAATGGTGCCACTGCGGTACCTCTGGTCAAAAGCCAAGCTTTTGGCACATAGTCTAGCTGCTTCGCTGTAGTCGCCATTAGGACGGCATCAGGTGGAAGAGGAAGTCCGTAGACTGCTTCTGCTCCTGCACTCTTGGCCGCCTGAATGAAACTCGTCATCCCGCTTGAATCCCCTGGCGTGAATTGCAAGTTTGAGCATGTACAGACAGTGTATCCGAGATATCTGGCATAGGCCTCGCCTGCTTGATTATTATAGAGAGCAGCGGGGTCGCCCTCTCCGAAGAATGCAATAGTCACCCCATGACAAGTCGTCGGAGGATCAAGGGAATAGAACCAATTTAGAAAAACATGAGCTTCGTTCGTCTCATTTTGGAAAGGAGCAAAAATCCAGTTACTCGCGGCGTTCGAAGAATTCTTGTATGCAGAAATATAAACCGGACCTATGTATGGTATTTTGTTCTGACTCGCAAAAGCCTGTGCTGTTGAGTCCTGAACTCCACCAAGCTCACCTAGAATCGCTGTTGCGTGGTCTGAACTAACCAAAGTTGCAAGATTCGTCGAAGCCGTCGTAGGATCCGAAGCATCGTTAAGCACGACCAAGTTAACCAATGCATGCGAGCCATTGCTCAACGGAATGCCTCCGAAGCTGTTGATATCTTTGACCGCTTGGAAAAGGGTCCAGTTTTGTTCTTGCCCAAAAGCGGAGAGAGTTCCCGTCATAGACAAGCTAGCGCCAAATACAATGGTCACATTATTACGTGAGGTCGAACTTGAGGAACTCGTAGTTACTGTTGAACTAGGCAATGTCAAAGCTGGAATAGCAATCGGAGAAGACCCCAGAGGGCTGCATGACGATGAAGAGCTAGAAGAAGTTGTACTTCGTGTTAGGATCAATATTCCCCCTGCTACGGCGGCAATAATTACAATAACGGCAATTACAACGGCGGTCACGGTGGAAATCGAAAGTCGTACTCGGCTCAGATTTCTAGAATTCATTAATCTCAACCTAATGCCAGTATTATTTAAGCTGGACTATATTTTCGTAACAAAAAAATTTGGCTTTACAGATGCTATCATACACTGTGTAATCTTCCTCGTATCCAGGGAACAATCCCCCTTGGAACAGCGACGGCAACAAACATGATTACAACTGAAAATAAAAGAACGGCATAAGACGTTCCAGGGAAAATGCCATTTAATTCATAAGTTACCACGCTAAATAACACCGCGCCAATAATGGGGCCTTCGAATGTTCCTATGCCACCTATTATAACCATGAAAATCGGAAATAAAGAATAATTGAGATTTTCAAACAAAGTACTATCAATGCTGATGTGCTGCAAAAAATAACCGCCTGCCACTGCAGCAATAAAACCGCTCAAGACGAGTGCTATTGTTTTGTAAAATAATGTGTTGATCCCTAAACTGGCCGATGCGTTTTCTTGGTCTCCTATTGCCCGAAGAGCCAGACCGATCCTGGTTCTCATAATCAGATAGGTTCCAAAAATAGAAATGGCGGCAATGGCGAGCCCGAGGTAGTAAAGTTGAATCGAACTAAGAAGTTCGCCCCTCTGTATAGAGAAATTCGAACGAGGGAGTAAAGCTTCGACCATAGGCTTCAACATAAAAGGGACCACCAAAGTGCCGATGGCGAAGTAATCACTTCTCAGCCTAAAAGCAGGTACCAACACTAGCCCTAATAGCCCGCCGATTGCTCCGGCCATTATTAATGCAGGACCAACCGTCAATCCATTTGACATCGCAAATCCCGTAACGAATGCACCAAGTGCGAAGAATCCGACCAAACCTAAATTGAGCAATCCAGCATAACCGCCACATATGTTCCAGCTTACCGCGAGAGCGATCCACATGAAATACGGCGTATATTCAAAAAGAGAGGCAGGACTCGCGCCAGACACAATTGGATATATCCCAGTTAACATCAATCCGACTAAGACGATTGCCGGAGAGATCGAATGGCGGGTGGTGAACAATCCAATTTTCTTGAGTTGCGCAAGACTGAGGGTCTTTCTATCCCATCTCATCTTAGTCTGCATGCTAATTCCCAATACCCCTGCCGAGAATCCCACTAGGTCTTACCATCAATACAATTAGGAAGATAAGAAATGTGAGCAGATCGCCCACGTCTGCTTGGAAACCAAACTGAGTAAGATAACTATATGCGAGCAGATCGGAGAGATTCAAAAGCAAACCAACAATGAATCCACCGATTAAAGTTCCCATAATATTCCCCACGCCTCCGAGAATGATTACGACCAGAATTATTGGCAAAAGATAAGTGTCGCCCAAGAATGGTGTTACTGAATTTGTAAAGGCGAATATGCCGCCAGCAACTCCGGCAAGACCGGAACCAAGTCCAAACGACAGCATTCGTGTTTTTCGAATATCGATTCCAGAGAACTCGGCTGCGATTGGATCTTGGGCAGTGGCTCTGATCGCTTTTCCGTAGTAGGTTCGCGTCAGAAAAATATGAAGAAGCGGGATTACAATGATTGCTATGATGAATGCAATTAGCTCAGGCTCTTGTATGAAGAAGGGACCGACATTTAACGAAGTGTAGGAATATAGTTGATTTTCAGCAAGTGCACCTCTGCCTGCAGAGGGATCTATGGAATGGATTGGGCCTAGCCCAGACTCGATTACATACTCTAGGAAAACCGACAGACCGAAAGTGGCAAGAAGAGGCGCTTCGAAACCAGTGTTCTCGATTTTGTAGATTAGAAGGAAGTAAACACCCAGGCCGAATACACTCATCACTCCGAAGTCGACAATTAATGACACCAGAGGGTCAAGGTGTAGTAGCGGTGTCAAAATTAACGAAAATTGGATCGTTACGAAAGCAGCAAGTACAATGAAGGCACCATGCGCTACATTTAGGATTCTTTGTACTCCGAATATGAGTGATAATCCAACCGATGCCAAAGCAAAGAAACCGCCTATGAGTAAACCGCTGAGGGCTTCTTGTCCAATATCAACGATTGCAAGCAAGATTGGATCAGTCCGCCAAACCAAGATATGCTTCCTTAACTCTTGGATCATTGATTAGGTCTTGGCTCTTCCCCTCAACCGATATTCTTCCATTTTCCATGATATACGCCCGACTAGAAAACTGGAGCGCGCGCTCCGAATTTTGCTCGGCCATCAGGATCGAGACTCCCAAAAGGTTGGCTTCCTGAATAGATTTTAGAACCCGTTCGAACATTTTGGGAGCAAGACCAAAAGATAGTTCATCAAGAAGGAGCATTTTTGGTTTCGTCGTGAGCGCGCGTCCTATAGCAACCATTTGCTGTTCTCCACCTGAAAGAGTAGCGGCATTCTGTTCTTTCCTTTCGCTAAGCGCAGGAAACAATGAATAAACCAAATCCATTCTTGCTTTCAAATCATCGCACTTTCGAGGAGCTCCCATGCGAAGATTATCCTCAACAGTCATCGCTCCAAACAATCTACGTCCCTCTGCTACGTATGCAATACCTCGTTGAACGATGGCATGCGGTCTCACCCTCTTGATTGATTGACTATCAAATACGACGTCTCCGTCGTGGAATCTGACCAAGCCCATAATGCATCTCAACAGTGTTGACTTGCCTGCTCCGTTAGCCCCCAAGAGAGCAACTATCTCGCCCTTTTCGACTTTTATTGAAACGTCCCACAGAACCCTGATATTTCCGTACGAAGCCGACAGAGACTCGACAGATAGTAACATCTCAGGTCTCCCGACGATAATCGTCCATCTTGGTCGGAGATTCAGTTTCAGTTCTCGATCCTTTTTCTCCCATGTATGCAACGATTACGGCCTCATTCTTCATTACGTCTAAGGGGGTCCCTTCGGCGATTTTTTCTCCATAATCCATGACCAAAATTCGATCACTAAGCTGTGTTATAGCTTTCATTACGTGCTCTATAACAAGCAACGTGATTCCTTTCTCAAATTTTAATTTCCTCAATAATTGAAGTGTGGCCATGATCTCTGAATGGTTGAGCCCTGCCATGACTTCGTCTAACATTAGCAGCTTTGGTTTTGCTGCAATGGCTCGAGCGAGTTCCAAGCGCCTTTGTTCTGCTAGTGTAAGCGAACCGGCAGGTAACTGTGCCTTATTTTCCAAAGATGTGTAAGAGAGAATCTCCAACGCCTCCCGCTTTGCCAAGCTGACTGAAAGAACATGCTGCCTTCCAAATAGGCCCCCCACTGCTACGTTTTCTAGAACACTCATTCTCACAAAAGGTTTGACGGTCTGAAAAGTTCTCGATATGCCTGCTTGAGCTACCTTGTGCGATCTAAGACCAGAGATCTTTTTCCCGTCGAAAGTTATGACTCCCGAATCCGGCTTGTAAACCCCAGCGATGAGATTGAAGGTTGTAGTCTTGCCGGCTCCGTTCGGGCCGATCAAGCCCAAGATTTCGCCTTGATTAATGGAAAAGGAAAGCCCCTTGAGGGCCGAGACTCCTCCAAACGACTTCGTGACATTTTGTACCTGGAGAAGAACGTTGTCAGTCAATTGACTTTATGCTTGCCTTGCGTTCGCTGTGCCGCGCCAATTCTTTTTTCTCACATCAACTTTTGACGTATTGCTTTAGAGCAATTTCTTCCGGTTCCCAATCGACCAGTTTTCCTTTGTTATACTCGTCGTATGCGGAAAGATCCAACAGTCCGTGTCCGCAGTTATTGAAGGCGATGACTTTCTTTGCTCCAGTTCTCTTGCATCGAAGAGCTTCATCAATCGCATATTTTAGACCGTGCGCAGATTCTGGAGCAGTGATTACACCCTCTGTCATTGCAAATATTTTTGCAGCTTCGAAAACTTTGGTTTGAGGGAAGGAAACCGATCTTACAACTTTCCTATGAATTAGAAGCGAAAGACTGGGGGCTTTACCGTGATAGCGTAGACCACCAGCATGGATCGGGGGGTTTGCAAAATTATGTCCTACTGTATACATCTTTACTAGCGGCGTCTGTTCCGCCGTGTCTGCGTAGTCGTACATGAACTTACCTCTAGTCGTTGAGGGAACCGCGCGTGGCTCGCAAGCTACAAACTCCATGTCAATTTTTTTTCTCAACTTCTGCCTGACAAACGGGTAAATGAATCCAGAGTAATTTGACCCCCCTCCGATACAGCCACACATGACGTCAGGCATTTCATCCAACAGCTCGAATTCCTTCAGTGTCTCAAGTCCAATGATAGTTTGATGGCCGAGAGCATAGTTGAACGCCGAAGCTAGCAAGTATCTAGCGTTCTGACTAGCAAAAGTGTCTTCGATTGCCTCGCTGATTGCGATTCCAAGCGATCCGGGATGATTTGGATTCTCTGAAAGAAATTTTCTTCCCACATTGGTGTTGTTGCTTGGAGATTCGAGCACTTGAGCACCATAAGTCTCCATTAAGATTTTTCTTCCTGGTTTTTGCTGAGAGCTTACGCGCACCATGTAGATTCGCACGGGAAGCTTGAACAAAGAACAGGACATAGATAGCGCAGAGCCCCATTGCCCAGCTCCTGTTTCAGAAATTGCTAGGGATAGTTCCTGTTTTTTCGCATAATAAGCCTGAGGCAAAGCACTATTGGGTTTCATACTTCCCACAGGATTGAACTGCTCCGCTTTGTAGTAGATTCTAGCCGGAGTTTTAAGATACTCTTCGAGCCTCTTCGCTCTGACAAGTGGGGTCGGTCTAGGAAGTCTTCTATAAGCGTCCCACACTGGTTCAGGAATGTCCCAGAAGCTCTCCTGAGAGAATTGTTGCTTGACTAGTTCCTTTGGGAAAAGAGGCTCAAATTCCTTGGGTCCCATCGGCTCGTGGGTATGAGGATTTAGCATCGGTTCGAGTTTTTCAGGAAGGTCAGGGACAATGTTGTACCATTGCTTCGGAAGTTCTTCCGGATCGAGCATTGCTCCGTAGTTTCGGTCTGCGTAGCTTTTGCTTGGCACAAAACAAGAAGCGGAGTGAATTCAATTTAAGGATTGATCTCGATTCCGGGATATTGTGATACGCCTCTCTTTTTGTTCCAGAACCAATCCTTGGCTGTAGAGGATTTCGGGCTAAATCGCTGGACGCAAATCATTAAGATAGGGGATATCCGAATGTATTGCCGATGAGCGGTTCTACTCTAGCTCGCCCCGGAAGGGAATATCCGGAACCAGAAAAAGATCTAGGAGGGATGTCGGTTGGAAGTCATGCAGCCTACATTTTCGCAGATTCTGCTCAAAAACAGCAGCGATTGTTCAAGCTCGTGAGCGAATCCGTTCAGGATCCATCTGCTTCTGTTCTCTATATTGCTGGAAAACAAGGAGTGAAGGGGATTCGCTTTTCAATGAAAGACTATGGTATTGACGTAGGATCCATCGAAAGGCAAAGGAAGATCAAGATAGTTGACTCGGATGAATGGTATCTGACTACGGGCAAAGCACCTGCGTTCAAACAAATAGGTACGATTAGAGATCAATTTAGCGGATTTGTAAAATCCGAAGAGGAAGCAGGTTATTACTACGTGACCATAATATCGGAAACTGACTCTCTTGTGCGCAAGGGGTTCTTTAAGCAATATCGAGATTTAGAAACGGAGCTCGGAAAGAATATTGCTATGTTTAGAGCGGTATTCGTTTGTGCATATGATGAGAGAGAACTTATTGCGGCAGGTTTCCGAGAGATCAAAACTGATCTTTCGAATCTTCACGCAATGATTTTGCCTTAGTACTTCCTTAATTCGGAGCTAGCCTTCTAGCTTCTATACTTTGCTAGAAGTCAGGAGGAAGCTTGCCGTTAGCTCTTAACCATTCTACCTGAGATACTGTGTAGCGCCAGATTATGTCACATCTATCTCCTGCAAAATCCCAAGGGACGAGCAATACAATGTCTCCCAGCCGAATCCAGACACGTCTACGAATCTTCCCGCGGATTCGTCCCAATCGAACTTTTCCATCGGCAGCCTTTACCATCAAATGGTCGCTCCCTACGAGTTTAATCACTTGACCATACATTTCCCCTTCCTGGGGTAGCACCATTTCTTTGAGCTGTGCTTCGTTCAGAACTTTTCTCTTTCCCATGCTTTTCTAAGAATACGCTCCGGCCTTTCCCGCTTAAAATCGTTTATCCAAGCTCAAATACTCAAAAGTAATCAAGCATCCTTGGCCTCTGAGGCGACGGCATGTACTCGGGATATTGTATCGGCCGATCCCAATCTTCTAGCATCCAATGCTTGAAAAGGTTCTTTTCTTCATCAGCTGCATTGGTTTTCTTGAATATCCTGTTCTCAATTTGGGGCGTCTCTCCAAGAGAAGCTTTCAGAGTTTCGAGATAGCCATCTCTTGAAATGAGAATCGATACGACTTCGCGAGGTTGCTTATTTGCGATGTAAAAAGGAAGAGTCGTATAATCAATTCGTAGGTTGTCTACTGCGATGATTTCGTCCCCCGCAGCTAATCCGCATTCATCAGCAGGCGTTGAGAAAAGCTTCGTAGCGACAATAACTTTTCCAGAATCCGCTTTCAGTTTGATACCAAGATACCCCTTGTTCGAGGAATGCTTTTTCTTCGCGCCTAATTCCAACCCTGCGTAGCCAAGATATCGCCCATAATCTACTCTTTCGTGACCCCGAACTCGCTTGTCAAAAATTTCTTTTGAAAGACTTTTACCAGCAATCTCGTTGCAAATCTTTTCAAATTCCTCTTCAGTGTAGCCTCTATTTTCTTTTGCAAAAGTCTCTTCATAGAGCCTCTTCAAGGCGTCATCCAAGCATTTTGCATTCTTTGTCGATTTTCTAATTTCCATGTCTATCATCCAGCCAATGACTGCCCCCTGATAGTAGTAAGAGCTGTGTATGTTTGGGCTATTTTCACTAGGGCGGTAATGTTTGATCCAAGTATCAAAGCTCGATTCTTCTGCGCTTTCGTATTCTGGGCCCGAGAAAAATTTCAATTGGTCTATGTTCACGCAAAATGAATCCAAGTAATCTGCAACTGAATATATTCCGGATCTTCGAATTATCAAATCGTCATAATAGCTTGTTATTCCCTCGGCAATCCAAAGTGATTTCGTGTAAGTCTCGGAAGTGTAATTGAACGGACCAAGACCCTTTGGTCTCATTCTCTTTACATTCCATGCGTGAAAAAATTCGTGACTGAAGAGGCTCATGGTTCGTGAGTACTCTTGGCTTGGAATCAATCTCAGTCGGGGAGCGATGCAGTGAGTGCTACTAAGATGTTCCAGCCCACCGCCCTTGGAATCCTGATCTGCCCCCGAGAAATCTATCAAGAACAAGTATCTCTTGTATGGTATCGTGCCAAAGATCTTCCAAGTGGATTCGACTATTTTCTTCAGATCCGATACAAAGACTTTGGATTCTATTGGTTTGGGTCCAAACATCGAGACTTCATGCGTTACCCCTTCGACTAGGAATGAGCTCATCTCTTGGTTTCCTATTTCTATCGGAGAATCAATCAAAATGTCAAAGTTTTCTGCATGGAATGACTTCGAACCTGCCTCTTTCATTTTCTCCGAAGGATCAAGCGAGGTTGCGATAACTTTCCACTCCGGATATGGAACAATTGTGAGAGTAATGTCATCATTTTCATGGCCCTCCACGTACATGAAAACGCTCGCGCCGTTGATTATACCGTGCCTATTATCGAGGTAACTAGTGTCAACCGTGAATTCAAATGCATAGACGCGGTATGTGACTCGAACAGCTGATTTAGAGGAGGTTTCAATAATCCAAGTATTCTTCGAATCCTTGTACGAGCTTATAATCTTCGCAGAATCTACTTCAAAGGCTTCAAAGTCGAGCACGTTCCTCGCAAATTCTCTGACTAGATAGGAACCTGGTGTCCAGACAGGCATAACCAGGCGAAGCTTGTTGCGTGGAGAGGAAGAATTTGGAATAACCATTTCAATTTCGAAATAGTGCTTCTTTGGAGACCCCATCGAAATAGAATATTGAATAGTCATAAAGGAAATTCAAACTAATTTTACAAAGCGAAGATATGCAAGTCTTTCCATGGGTCGTGGATCCCTTTGCGGTACTTTCTATCGGAAGCCCGATACATTTTTGAGCTGAATATGTAATTTTGATTTCTAATAGAAAACAATGCCTCTTTTCTGCCCGTTTTGTCATGCAGCTGAAGCCGAAAGAGTGCAAGCAATCGATGAGAATGGAAAGGAAATTGTCTTGGTCATGTTTGACTGTCCATTCTTCATCAGAATGGAGGTTTCACGGTTGGAATCTGAAGAAAAGGCACAACAGTTTCTGAACGAATGGAGAAACAAGGAAGGTGACAACTGGCTGGGTAGAATAGGACCGATTTTGAGAGACCGCGAAAAGAAAAACATCGAACGATATTCCTCAAGAGTTGCAGCGGAATAAACTCCTTCTGTTCTAGCCCTATTCCTCCGATTTCCGAAAAACTTTCGAAGGCCGAGATGCTTGATGGATTTGGTTTTTTTGAATACACAATTTTCAAAGAGCAATTCCTCCTTCAGCTCGAATTCAAGTTTTTTTTACTTTCACTGTAGCAATTGCTTATCCTGCGCCTGTGTGGAAATACTATCTAGGGCCCTTCAAATACCATCTATCAATTCCAATGATATCTCTCCATCCCTAACTAAATCGTAAAGTGGATCAAACAATTGCTTTATTCGAAATTATAGACACAGCTTGCAAATTATTCTCCGTATAAAAGGGAAGTATTTAACGCAAATCAAGAAGAAGTTAGGGCATGAGAAATCACAAGGAATTAGCTAGCAAACAATGGCTTTTTTTGCAACAGCTGTATGCAGAGCTAATAGGGGGGATTAGTTAGATAAGAGAAATAATAATCAAAACAATCGCTTTTCCGTCAAGTATCTACAATCCCAGCAAAGGAGAAGACAATAAGGAGACGATGTTTAGAGCAGCAAATTATAACAAAGAATGTCTGTTTGTTAGGGTACATCCAGAGCTTGCCAATCCAAGGCATTAAATGGAGAGTACTGGTCCAGCGAAAGTTAGAACAAGAGCAGAAAAATGCGTCGTTCAAAAGAATCACTTTGCCAAGTACCTTACGGGCCCAAATTACTATCAAACGGTACTGTTTAACTCGTTTGGGAACATGAGAGTCCAGGAGAGACTAAAAAAAGCAGATTAGACGCATCAAACGTTTTACGCGTTGCCAGATTTGTAGATTACAATGCCCGTTGAATCTGAGAAAGGAACTTTGAAACCCAATAGGCTCATTATGCAAAAGAGTCCCTATCTCCTTGAACATGCTTACAATCCTGTTGATTGGTATCCTTGGGGAGATGAAGCATTTCAAAAGGCAAAGAAAGAGAACAAACCCATCTTTTTGAGTATTGGTTACTCTTCTTGCCACTGGTGCCACATATTCAGAAAGGAATCCTTGGAAGATCCCGATATTGCAGGTTTTCTGAATTCCAATTTCGTGCCTATCAAAGTCGACCGTGAAGAAAGACCGGACGTTGATGAGATTTACATGAAGGCTGTTACGTCGATGACCGGTTCCGGCGGTTGGCCCCTGAACGTATTCCTCACTCCTTCGTTAGAACCGTTCTACGGAGGGACCTACTTTCCCCCGATAGCAAGCCACGGCCTTCCTTCGTTTCGAACAGTCCTCAAAGGAATCTCGGACGCTTGGAATTCAGACAGGGAAAAGATTCTCGAGTCTGGATTGCAAATGAAGGAAGCCCTTAACGACCTCTACACCGCAAAAGAGTTAGAAAAGAAAATTGACGAATCAATCTTTGATCTTTGCTTTAGTGAACTAAGTTCCATTTTCGATCAAAAATACGGCGGTTTTGGCGGGGCTCCCAAATTTCCATCCCCTTCAAATTTGTTCTTCCTTCTCCGTTATCACAAAAGGACAGGAACTAAAGCGCCCCTCTTGATGGTCACGAAAACTTTGGATCATATGGGCTCGGGAGGAATTCATGATCATGTCGGAGGTGGCTTCCACCGCTACTCAACCGATAGTGAATGGCTAATTCCGCATTTCGAGAAAATGCTGTACGACAATGCGCTTCTTTCGCTCGTTTACACTGAAACTTATCTTACTACCAAAGATGAATTTTACAAAGGAATTTCGGAAGAAACTCTTGACTGGGTTTTGATAGAGATGAGGTCCAAAGAGGGTGGTTTCTTATCAGCGCAAGACGCCGATAGCTCGGAAGGCGAAGGATCTTACTACCTTTGGAATAGACCTGATGTACTATCTGCGCTTTCACAAAATTCTAAACAGGATGACAAGGCTCTTGAAAAAACTGCGCAAATCGTGTGCAAATATTTCGGTATAACCGAAGAGGGTAATTTCGAGGAAAAATCCATTCTCACCGCTTCAAGGGAAAACCTAGAAAGTATCTCAAAACAATACTCGGTCAACTCAAGTGAGTTACAATCAATCATAAGAGAAGCAAAGATTGCGATGCGTGAGTTTCGAGCGAAACGAGACAAACCATCGACCGATGATAAAGTGCTCGTGAGCTGGAACGGACTCATGATTTCAGCGATGTCAAAGGCATATCAGGCCTTTGGAAGAGAGGATTATCTTTTAGCTGCAAAAGCCTCAGCCAATTTCATTTTGACTAAGCTTTGCGAGTCAAGGAATGGGAAATTTTCCAAGCTGATTCATAGGTACAGAGATGGCGACGCCAAAGTTGAGGGCTTGCTTGAAGATTATGCATACTTGGTCAATGGACTCTTAGATCTCTATGAATCTGATTTTGAGTTACTCTTCCTCAAGGCTGGAATCGAGTTAGCTGAAACAATGATAGAGCAATTTTTTGATGAGAAGAATGGAGGTTTCTTCTTTACAGGCGCAAACACAAGCGATCTTATCGCAAGACCAAAGGAGGGATTTGACGGAGCTCTTCCTTCGGCAAACTCAATGGCGGTTCTGGCTCTGTTTAGACTAGGGCAGATTACAGGGAGGCAAGAGTTTGCTAACAAAGCCGAATCTACAGTGAGATGCTTCTCTCAAAAAATTGAGAGTCAGCCATCAGCATTCGCTTTCATGCTTTCGGCAGTGTCATTCGGGCTGGGCAGACCAAAAGAGATCGTTTTTTCTGGGCAAAAGGATTCCGAGGAACTGGCAGATCTGCTCAAGAGTCTTCGAACTCAATTCCTTCCAGATTCCGTCGTGATACTAGCAGATGAAAAGGCGACACTTCTGACGCCGCTGGTTGAAGGAAGAATTGCTAGGCCAGGAGACCGACCTAAAGTCTTTGTATGTAGCGGAAACGTCTGCAAACTACCTGTGACGAACAAACAGGATCTTTTAGCTGCCGTTGCAGGTTAAGCTGCATTTAGGCGGGATTTTCAATCTCAGTTTTTTAGCAGCTGCATTTATATCGTAAAATTTCGAACTATCATATTCTAAATGCCGAAAATTAAGGCTGAAGACGGGACCCAGAGATTACAAGGTTTTATCAGATAGTTGAAAAACCTTCATACTTTGATTGAGATAATATCATTTTATAGGTAGAATATGCGTTGAAAAAAGATCAGATATCGGCCATCAAATTCTACGGCAGCAACTCGTCAATTAAGCTAAGCTTGATGTGAATTGCTTTCGACTTTTCCCTCTAAAAGAGGCAAAACCATGAAACGAAACAAGAAACAGCGACGGTCAAAATCCAAAATGCAGGCATCAAAGTACTCGGGTAATAACTCAGTCTCATCGAACCGATCCGCAGCTTCAGTCAAGAGTATGGAGAAGCAAGAGGTCAGAGTCAAGCTGAGCTCTGGGATTATGGAGGAGCTAATGGATAAGGCATACATCAGCGTTTATGATCCTTTCCGGGAACTTATTGCAAATAGTTACGATGCGAATGCCTACAAAGTAAGGATAGAGATTGAAGACGAACATGGCTGTTACGTCGATGACGATGGCTATGGAATTTCCGATTTCAATTCATTCCTAACAAAAGGAATGACAGAAAAGCGCACAACGCAGGGAACTTCGGAATCGGGTCGTGCCCTTATCGGCGAGAAAGGGTTAGGTTTCTTATCGGTATTCAAGATCGCAAAGGAAGTTGATGTTTATTCTCGCCCGGGGCCACAGACCTGGCACGTTCACTTGACAGATGAAATAATTCGAAACTCAATAGACAATGGAGTTCCAATACCGGTAGAGGATGCTGGCGACTTTCTAACGTATGGAACAAGAGTTTACCTACGTAAGCTTAAGAAATCATTTAGCGTCGCAAAGTTGTATGAATATGTCTCTGTGGCTTTCTCACCTATTCTTACTTGGCAGTTTAGGATACTTGTTAATGGGAACGAAGCAATTGCTCCCGAGCCTCCTGCAGGAATTCTGCATGAAAAATCCGGAGAAGGCTATCAGATATCTCTTGTTGACCCTTACAAAGTTGAAGACAGAAAGCCGGTGAGATTTTACAATCGAGGCGTTCTAGTCAAGAGGGAGGTAATCGCACGAAGACCGACACTTACCGGATTCGTCAATACTGACCTTACCCTTGTAACTGGAAGAGGCGCATACGTTGAAGATGACCAGTATCATAAATTCAAAAAGGCGCTCGATTCGTTTGTTGATGGTATTCCTGACACTCCACACTATTCGAATGTCTTGGTTCAGAAATCACTTAACAAGCTCGCCCGAGTTCTCGAGAAGGCGCTTTCAACAGTAGACATACCGTTGCCCGTGGAATACAAGATCGTGAATGAACAACAGCTAGCGCAAGCGCCTTTTCAAGTAGATCTTCCAAAGAAAATGAAAGAAAAGATCAAACAAATCAAGATCATAACCGGGACTCCGAGACTTCCAAGGGAAGTACGGGCTGCAAAAACAACATTCGGAACCGTAAAAGAGGCTCAGCTCAGTCCTTCTGATCTTCCAGTGATGACGACCTCGGATTCCATCATTCTCAATCTCTCACATCCACATATCTCGCAATTAGCGACTATTCCGGGAACATACAGAGACCTAACTTTGATGACCTTTGTCGCTGAAGGGTTTGTGGATCTTCTTGGGACAAGAAACAAAGAAGAATACAAGGAGATGACTGACAAAGTGGTAAGAGAGATGTTGAAGCTCTATGGTCAAGAGATAAAGCAGACAAGCACCCAAGAGAAGAAACTTGCGAACTCTCGACAGGCCGACCAAGCTGCTTCAGCGCAGGAACCTCAGGAAGAACCGATGGAGACTCCTTTACCTGCGAGTTCGGTCTCTTCGGAAAGTCATGAGTAAGAAATTAAAACAGAAGATAGACTGCACCTCCTCTTTCTAACTTCTTAGAGAAGGATCATCGTCTCTTGTCACGGAGCACTACTGCCGACTCTTTGCGGATATGTTGTGTTTACCCACTGATTGATAAAGAAGGACCAATCGTAAGGCGTGGTCTCAAGAGCTTGAGTAACGGTCCCCGGCTCAAGAGTGTAGGTTTTGTTCAACCCATAGATACATAATCCAAGCATGTTCGAAGGCGATGGTACTTGTCCCTCACCTGCCAGTTTCACGTACTGTTGAAACGCAATAATTGCGTTTGAAATATTCTCTCCGAGCGGAAAGTGATTCGTGGTATTAGGACCATACCAATCTGGTATCTCGTATAAAACCGGTGCTAGGCTGTACTCGGAAATGACTTGTATTTCGTTATCGACATACTGGACGTACTGGGCTTGGTTAGTTCGATCTGATTCAAAAAACATAGGAGAAATAAAATTTACAAGCTTTGTCACGTTTTGAAAGTAATTTTTATCCCAAGCCCACAACTGTCCATAAGCAACCGATTGATACACGTTCATGTTATTCGCTCCTAGAAGCATTCCAGGCGCAGACTGACTAATCGAAGCTCGGAAATCTTGGAGCATGCTTAGAAACTGAGGACTGTCATTTGGGACCGGTTCGATGTCAACCAAAATGCCATCGAATCCAGCCTTGTATAGTGAAGTGACAGTCTCGCTTATTCCATAGTTAGTAAAATTTCCTAACAGTGTGTTCGGATCCGTTTGAGTACCGACCCACGCCACGTATTGGAAGGAATGAGCGCCGGCCATTGTATCAAATCTCAGTATAAGGCTCGTGTCGAGACTGAAATTGTCGTAGAGAGCTCCGTCGGAATTTAAATTTGGCAGATTGAAGAAAAGGTAGGTAACATTCGACGCGATCAGATGTTGCACCAAATATGAGAATTGAGAGTCACTCCATTCCATCATGTCGATCGGAGTAGTCAGAAAATAACCATTAGCCTTCATGACACGGGGATCTAATTTTACAGTCTCCGTAGTACTCGGGTCTATACCAGGGCTCGTAGTTGTGGTTGTAGAACCGATGATAGGTCCTCCAGAATCCGAAGACGATGTATTGCTCGTGGTCGTTGAAAACTGGCCCCGAGTGGGCTGATTGGGGATCATCAACGTTGACGAGACCGCTATGATGATAAGAAATAATGCCACTAAAGCAAAAACTGCTGAATGCTTCATCTACTTTTCATTTCTTTTTTGAATGAAAGATCAAACCGCCCGAAAAGAAACCGACGGATAGTCGAGCGCTATTCCAAACACACATTAGATTTGATGATATTTATGGAGAATAGGATTTGAATCAGTGATGGAATACCTAGAACGGTGATACAGCGATGGTGCAAATAAGCGCTCCCTGGGAGAAAGGATCGTCATTGGAACTTATGAGCGAGGAGATTTATGACACATTAAGGCGAAGGTTCGATAGATTCGAGCAAAGGGACGGTGCCATCTTCCTTTTTGACAGCTTTGGGAGAACCGGTAAGAAGAGCCTCAGCATCTTCTACAGCCGACAGTTCCAAAATGGTCTCGTTTAGATATTTCAATGGATCCACTTTTGTTACGCCACTCTGCCTGTCGCTTTCCTTCACGACAGTTTTCACGAGTTCGAATCCTCTTGGGCCTGCTCGAAATATCTTTTCCTCGTTTGCTGTTTCACAGTACATGAAACTGTTGCTTTGCAGTTTTTCAAGATGGTCGATCAGATATGCTTTCGATACTAAACTATCAAGGCGATCCTCCAAGTTTGCCCACTCGGAAGTTGCTGATTTCTGCCTCGGTAGTTTCATGAGTTACCCTCGTATACAGAGAGATTGTATATAAGGGTCGTAGAGGCGTGATACGACTAGAAGTTAGCGAATTTTTTTTCACTTTTTGACGTGATTTTTCTCGCACAAATTCACTCGGAAAGAAGTGAAACCCTTTTTGGGTTCAAATGCGTCTTTGAAACTTCTTGGAGTTAGTCAAATTCCTCCTTTCTGAGTAGCACATCTTCCGTTTTCGTGCACTCAACAAGTGGAAAAAAATAACATGATTTTCTTCTAGTAAATGCTGAGGAACCAACTTTCCATTCTCATTATTTAGGCAACAAATTTGTCTCGATATGAGAAGAGAACGAATATACTTGCTCGCGTTTAAAACCTGACCCAGACATGGCATTCAAAGCTGCATTGATAGTCGGCGTCAGTACACTTGGATTTCTGACATTCATCATTTTTTATATAGACCAGATTGATGTTTATGCTTCAATAGGATGCGCTCTGGTAGCCGATGCGTACATCTATTACTATTCCACAGAGCACGCACGCAAGAAGATACTTCTTCCGAGACGAAGATTCCCAACACTTTTGGGATTCCTCATAATATTTCCCGTTGCGACCTCTGCGATACTAGCTTGGCTTGGCTACTTGGGTCATTCATTTCTTGAGATCCTAAACATCATAACGATAAACGGATTCAGCATCACTTTCTTTCTCATAACTGTCTCGATTCCTCTGGGCCTGAGAGAACTTTGGCTTGAAAAAAAGAGACATGCCTTTGACCCGACTTATAGGCCGCTAGTATCCATCATTGTACCAGCATACAATGAACAGCGAGTTATTGCACATACGATTCAGAGTCTTTTGAACCAAACTTACGCGAAGAAAGAGATCATAATTGTGGATGACGGGTCCAAGGATCACACCAGTCTCATTGCTTCACAGTTCGCGCACAGGGGCGTGAGAGTTCTTAGGAAGCCAAACGGAGGGAAAGGCTCTGCGCTTAATTACGGTTTGCTTTTCGCACGAGGGAAACTAGTTCTAACAATAGATGCAGACAGTCAACTAAGGCCCGACGCTCTTGAAAGAATGGTCAGTACAATGAGTGACAGGTCAATCGCAGGCTCCGTGGGGACAATAAAAGCATTGAATTATAACACGGTTCTTACAAAATGCCAGGCGCTGGAATACATATCGACCTTTAGCCTGATGCGCCGTGCCCTAAGATTCTCGGGTGCAATAAACGTAATCTCTGGCGCTTTTGGAATGTTCAGGAGAGAAGCAATAGACGATGTTGGACGCTTCGACAACGATTCTTTAGCAGAAGACTTTGGTATCACAATAAGGATTCAAAAATCTTACGGATTTGTTGGAACCGATAGTCAAGCCGTTACAGATACTGAGGTTCCTGAAAGTTGGAAAGGCTTGTTCAAACAAAGGAGACGTTGGGCATTAGGCACACTCCAAGAAATTGCAAAGCATCCGGATGGTTTCCTGAATGAGAGATATGGCGTGCTCCAAAAAATTATCTATCCAATGATCCTTTCAACGTTTATTGTTCCTTTCGCATCTATTTTCTCTCTTGTCGCTATCATTCTCATAGGCTACTACGGAGGATTAATTCCATTTGTCGGAATGTTTGCAGTCTTCTTTCTTCTAGAGCTTCTGGTTGTAATTCTCGGATTGATCCTTGATGAAGACAAGAGATATTCTCTTGCTTGGTACTCTCCTTTGCTCGTCATTGGCTACAGGCAATTTGTTGACATGGTTTCAATAGTGTCGCTTTTTCAATACTTCAATGCGAGAATTAGGCGAAAAAGCATGAAACGGCTCCACTGGGACAGTGTGGATAGGATTGGAGCAATAAGAGAGAATTTTGAAAGCTCAGCAGACGATCTGAATGATATGAACCAGACAGGACAAGATGAAGAAAAGGAAGGTTGGGTTACTGCGCCGCGCTGATTTTGAAACGTAAGTTTGAAATCCGTCCGGCAATTTATCTTGCTTTAGCAAAAACCTTCGAACGAAGATTGCTGCGCTTTTTGCGGAACATGGCAAGTAAAGGCATTTTCTAATAGAGTTTTCAAATACGTATCTCGAGTCAACAAGGAATATGACAATTCTAGTGAAACTAGCTAGAGATAATGGCTTCATCGGGCGCAAAGTACTCTGCCTTCCTTTCTTTGGCAATAGTGTGCGTGATAAGCGTAGGCGCTTTTCTTTCTGCGTCAAATTTTGGCCACGCTATTGCGACCAGTGCTTCTACTAAAAGTCAGGATCAAAGTTCCGTAAATGAAAGGACCTCGGGTACAAAAAGTTCATCGGCCACGACAAGTTCGACAACGACCAGTACGTCGAGCTCCGATACTTCATCATCATCTTCCACTACGACATACTCTGATCCATCCCAATCTCGCAATTCTCTGATCTGGGTTTTTACAGACTACAATTCGACTCTTCAGTCGATTTATGATAATCCCGGGAGCTTTAATACTGTTAGTCCTTATCTTTACTCTATTGACTCTGCCGGACAATTTCAAGGCAACACAAGTTTTGACGAGGCTATAGAAAGCTCAATCATAAATCACGATTTACTAGTCTGGCCTGTTATAGGCTCAAGTTCTGATTCGAATATTGCTAACTTGACAAGCTGTTTAGAATATCAGAACCAATTCATTGATGCGGCTATTAACGCCGCGAGTTTTTCTTTGAGCGGTCAAACATATTCGATTAATGGGTACAACATCGATTTTGAGCCTTCGCAAAGTATTACTTCAGGTGCAACTTACACGGTTCAAAGCGGCGATTACTTATCTCTAATAGGACAAAAATGCGGCGTAAGCTGGCAGTCCATAGCTAGTGCAAACGGGATCGTTTCCCCGTACACAATTACTCCCGGCGAGGTTCTGATAATTCCGAACAGTACTCCAATATACCAACTATTTGATCAGTTCATGTCTAACTTCGCCCAAGCTCTTCATCAAAAGGGAATGGTGCTTTCCGTCGATGTCGCTCCTTGGAATGTCATTCAATCAGAAGCTCCATACAATGGAGGTGTCTTTTGGGACTATGCCGGTCTTGCAAGTGCAGTTAATTATGTCGTAGAGATGGATTACGTTTCCTACTTCTGTTACAATTCATCGGGTCAAAGACAAAACTCTGACATCGGTTGTGTCTATAAGGAGAACGTCATTCCCGGGGGATACATCGGAGACACGTTCTATGATCAGTATGTCCTTACGAGGCAATTTGTCCCAGCTTCCAAAATTATGATCGGGCTCGAATCGATAGCCTGCGGTGCTGATGGAGGAGCGGGAAGTAACTGCCTTGCAGGCGAGGAAATAAGTTTCCTCGTAGACAATGGGATATCTGCCATAGGGATATGGCCCTCGGGAGTGTTCTTGACCACAAATGGATTAAGTACTTCTCCGTATCCTAGCAATTATGATTGGTTCATGCTATCCGAGGCATTCATCAAGAATCAAAACTAGAGGGCAGCGAGTTTTTCTATCACACCCTCGCTCTAAACACAAAATTCCAGTATCAAGTCTGCTTTTTGAGAAACCGAATTCAGCCAAGTTCCTCCCAATGACGCTGATCTTAATTGCAAAGTTCGTCTTGATTTGTAGAGAAACGGCGGCCCGAAAGCGAGTAAAAGACTGGCAATGAAAGTTGTTGCTTGAAGATCTGCTTTTTGAACGAAGAGCGCCTGTGGAAATGAGGGCAAAATAACGCCACTAGAATAACTCTGTGAAAGATTTAGGACAGCGCCAGCGTTGAGGGGCTGTGCATATGTTGCAATCGTTTCTCCATTTGACTTCACGCTGACAACCAGGTTCATGGGCTCTGCTGAAACATCGACAACTGCTTTGCCGTTTGGATCAGCAGTTTCATTACTACTAAATCCATCTGGTCCAGTTACTGAAAGGATTGCTCCACTTGGCAAATTCGTTGCTGTGATAGTAGAATTGGAATATACAGCTGCGTTGCTAAATGTCACGATATCAGCCTCATGGTTTATGTTTGTTCGGGTAGTAAATTCAATTACTCCGCCATAATTAGTACTCTGTTGTATGGGCATCGTCGAGCTCGAATAGACTACCATGTTGTCGACATAGAAATCTACAAATGTTCTTCTGTCCGTCGCAACAGTGAGCTTATGAAACGGCGTAAAATCCGCGATAGTAGTAATATTCAATATCTTGGTGATGCTCGCACCACCGTTGGATGTGTAGGCAAACATCTGTAACGAGTTTGCAGTACTCGTGCACGGGCACACCTCCGCGATACCTACAATATCATAGTTCCCTCCTACATCGAAACCGAGAGATGCAGAGTCATACGGGCCGATAGTTGACTCGTAAGTACAACCGTCGTTGAGAGGTGCAAGAGGGTCTGTTGAGTTACTCTGAGTGTCCTGCTGGCAGGTTGAATAGAAGTTGTGATAAGGCAGATTGACATATATCGAAAAGACAGTCGCACTGCTTGGGACTGGAGTAATCGAACGAGAGTCGTAGACGTTTCTGCTTCCAAAATAAGAGCTAGCTGGAAGTACTAGAGGTCTGTTGCCGCAAGTGCTTGGCGGGCACACTGGGATCGCTCCCAAATCGCCGTAGATGCTGCTGTCGTAGGGTCCTTCACCCTGGAGGTATTCATGATGTGGCCCGCAAACATATCCTGAAGTCTTGTATTCTGAAATGTACGCGTAGATGCATGTATTGTATGTGATTGACAGACCGGAACTGTCCGCAGATGCCCAGGCTCCGTCAGGAGATCCTCCGACGTCGATATCGCCTTGTAGTGTCCAAAGATTTCCATTATCCGTGTAATTAATTTCATCTCCAGCTTGCCCTCCACAACATGGGCCATCGTTTGGAAATATCGTCTTTGGCATACTTGTAATCATAGGCGAAGTTAGGACAGGTTGTGATCCTGGTTGAACAAGATTGAGTGTACAACCTGTTGAACAATTATTATTCGATGAAGAACTAGAAGAGGAATTTGTTGTCGTTGTGGAACGCGATGAGGAGTTTAAAGTAGTACTTGAGGAACTCGTTGTTGTATTCGAATTCGTTCTAGGTGTCAAGAATAACAAACCTGTAGCTGCCGCGACAACTATGAGGAAAGTCACGATTATCGCTACAAACATCGACGCATTTGATGGCATACTGGTCTTGACAGGCCCTAGTCGAATAAGAAAAGAGATTTAGGATTCTTCTAGCTCGAGAAAATGCGTATCGTTTAGTTATTTATCAAGGAAGCAAGAATTATCAGTATCAATTAAAAGAGCAAATTCGCTAGAAAATTCATATCTGCAAAGCAGCGAAAAGTTTTGAAATTTCTCCAAAAGGAAAAATTGGCAAGATGACAATAGTATATGCATGTATCGCCCCTCACGGGGGAGAAATCATTTCAGAACTGGCAAAGAATAGAGAAATCTCAGACCTTTTTTCCAAAACAAGAGCCGGTATGATGAACCTCGCAGCTCAAATGAAGACAGCAAAACCCGATACCATCGTGATCGCAAGTCCTCATAACCTCAGATTGTGGAAGAAAATTGGGATAGTGTTTGCAGAGAACTCCACAGGCTATCTCGTAAGTGATTCAAAATCCAAGGTGAGAATCAGTATTTCCGTAAAATGCGATACAAAGTTTGCTAGAGAGCTCTATGCGAGAGCTCTAAACAAAAGATTACCAGTTGTTGGCGTAAACTATGGCACATTTGAAGGACCTGCCTCAGATCTTCCTATGGATTGGGGAACTTTTATTCCCCTGTGGTTCTTCATGGAGGGGAAAAAGCATCGTGGAAAACAAATCATAGAGCCCAAGGTTGTCATAGTATCGCCTTCTCGTGAGATTCCTCTTAATCAAAATGTTGCATTCGGAAGAGAAATTGCTAGACTTGCAAAGGCACAGAAAAATAGAAGAGTTGTATTTGTTGCGAGCGCGGATCAGGCTCACACTCACAAAAAAGAAGGACCGTACGGGTTTCACCCCGCGGCAGAAAAATTCGATGATCTTGCAGTTGATAGGATCAGGAGAGGCGATATTCGCTCTTTGCTTGAGCTAGACCCTCGCTTTATTGAAAATGCAAAGCCTGACAGCATTTGGCAGCTTGCTATGCTTCAAGGTGTACTTTCAGAAGTTCCAATGGAGCCTATGTTGTTCTCTTATCAAGTTCCGACTTATTTCGGAATGTTAAGCGCCGGGTTTAGTCCTTTAGCTTAGAAATAGCGCATCAATGCCTTAGGAAAGTTTGTGCCACGCACTCCAGATCGAAACGATACCCGCCGCGAACATTCTGAATCAGTCATAGTCAGAATCAGAGTAGTTCATGAACTGATTTTGTGTTTACATATTTCTTAGCGACCCTAGAAACTTTCGTATCGTCTGTAATTAGCGTCAACTTGTTTTTCTTGGCAGAATGTACGTAGCTCGAATCGTAGAATGTTAAGTGCTCATTTCTCGCTATATCAAGAATTTCCGAAAAATCCTCATAAGATAGCGGCAGAATTTCAAGGAATGGAAGTACTTTGGTGATCGCGCTCACAAGTGTTTCTAAATCTTCTTTTGACAGCAATTTTACAAGCTCAGATTCCTTCCAAATTGCATTCCCAGCTTCATAGTAAGTGAGATAGAGAATTCTTCCGCCTCGAATTAGTCTTGACTTATCGTCGTCCTTGGTGGATTTCATCAAGAGAATTAGAGAGTTAGTATCAAAAAGCCAATTCATCTTTCATCTCTCGATTCCCTTACAGCTCTCACGATTTCCTTGTCAGGAATTTTGCGCAATATTTGCCCAGCTTCGTGGAGTGCTTCTCTAAGCTCCCCGTCTTCGTGTTTTCTTATTTCACTCTTCAATGCAGCTCTCACTGTCTTGCTAACATTGATTCCATGCTTTCTGATCTTTTGTTTCGTTTGCCTATCTATTCTTACAGTAACAACATCGGACATACGGCTTCCGTCATACAGATCGCGTATATTAAAGCTGTGTTTCAATCCTGGAAGTTTGCCAAAAAAGAATTCTAGGAATTGGGGGTTTACAAGGGAAATATTCTGCTTACAGATTTGGGTCGGGCCTCCAATATTCGATAAGGAATTTGATTGTTTTCTGCCGCTCCAAAGATTACAGTCGGATTACACGGTTGTAGGCCAGGGAAATATCACTATAATTACTGTTATTCATAGGAAATGAAATGATCGGCCTGAGCGTCACGGGACCATCGTCAAGATAAGAAAGCGCCTAGTAAACCACCAGCATGTAGCATGATTGCCCATTTTCTTTGGTTAATGGGTTGTGACAAATGCATGGCTTCAGATTTTGCATTTTTTCGGATTTTTTTATACTAGACCTGGCCATTGCGCACAACTGAAGTGAAACCAAATCAGTCTTCAGGAAAGTTTGTGCCACGCGCTCCAGATCGAAACGATACCCGCCGCGAACATTCCGAAGCCGACAAAGTCAAACATTGAATTAGGATCTGCAATCCTTGATACTGTCACAAACGCAACCAGTAAGAAACCGCCGATCACTAAGACAATCCCGAGGATGATCAGCAGGGGCGCGATCTCCATACCTTTCTCGGCCTGTCTTTCTTCTCCTTTTGAATCAGTCTGCAAAGTGATAAGAAACATCAGCAATATTTCGATTTAAGACAAGTGGACAAAGTATCCGAACAAAGCATAAATTTCAAGCATCCACTCACTTTTAGCTTGTGTCTCAACAAGTTATTGCTCCAAGACAGACTCAATCTGAACTCGTCATCGAACGTGAAAAAGAATCAATTTTACCACAGGTAGGGCGAGCGCTTAAGAGAAAGGAAGATCCGCGTCTGCTGACGGGAAGAAGCAAATACGTTGACGACATGAAATTTCCAGGTATCTATCATTCCGCGGTACTCCGAAGCTCATACGCCCATGCTAAAATCAAACGAATTGACGTTTCGGAAGCGATCAAAGCAGACGGCGTTAAACTGATCTACACGGCTGATAATCTCCCCATAGGAATAAAGAATCAACTTACTACAGGAGAAACAAAAGACGGCGTTCAAATTGTAAGGCCGATTCTTCCCAAACATGAGGCAACGTACGTTGGCGAGCCTATTGCGTTTGTCTTAGCGACCACTAGATATTATGCTGAAGACGCGCTTGAACTGATAAACGTAGAGTACGAGGAGCTTCCCGCCGTCGTCGATCCAGAGAGAGCAATCGAGGATGCCAGTCCTAAGGCGAGGCTGGGATTGAGGTCGAATGTGGTAACTGTTGAAAAGCGAGAGTACGGTGATGTTGAGTCAGCGTTTCGAAAAGCTGCAAAAATAGTAAAGTTTGATCAGATCAATCAGAGGGTTGCTCCCAGTCCCCTAGAGACGCGAGGATGCGTTGCGTCTTTTGATCGAGGATCTGGAGTACTGACTTTGTGGATCTCGACTCAGGGGCCGTTTCAAACGAGATCAGACATTTCAGAAGTGTTGAACCTTCCTGAGAATAAAGTGAGAGTCATAGCACCAGAGGTCGGAGGAGGTTTTGGAGCGAAAATCTCGCTATACTCAGAAGAGGTCTTAGCTTCACTTGCTTCGATGGAATTAGGGCAGCCAGTGAAATGGATCGAAACACGCTCAGAAAATTTCCTTTCTATGACCCACGGACGGGGTCAAAATCAGCACGTAGAGATAGCTGTCTCCGATAAGGGTCGAATCCTAGGATTAAAAGTCAGGATCATTGGCGATGCTGGAGCTTTTCTTACAGAAGGTTCCTCAGACTCAACTTTCACTTTACGGATGGTACCGGGATGCTACATAATCCCAGCTTACTCCGGGGAGACATCAGTCACACTGACTAACAAAGTGCCTCATGATGCATATAGAGGGGCTTCAAGACCAGAAGCAACTTTCATCATTGAAAGAGCGATTGACGAACTCGCAAGAGAGCTCGGAATCGACCCCGCCGAGGTTAGGCTAAGGAACTATATTCCAAAAGAAGACTTTCCTTACAAGACTGTCGGTGATTTCGAATACGACAGCGGTGATTATGCTACCAATCTACGAAAAGCACTAGAACTCTCTGGATATGATCGCTGGAGATTAGAACAAAAGAGAGCTAGAGAGCAGGGAAGACTGATAGGAATTGGACTTGTAACATATGTAGAAATTTGCGCCTTTGGGCCAGAGTTTCCTCAAACTGCTTCGATAACAGTAAGCAAGAGTGGAAAGGTTACCGTGATCTCAGGAAACTCCCCGCATGGTCAGGGACATGAGACTCCGCTTGCACAAATCGTGGCGGACAAATTAGGAATAGCCGTTGATGAAATAAATGTGGTGTACGGCGATACCGCACAGCTCGCCTGGGGCACTTTTACAGCCGGTAGCAGATCCGGCGCACTCGGCGGAACAGCCGTTTACATGTGCGCGGATAAGCTCCGAGATAAGATGGCAAAGATTGCCGCGAATTCGCTTGGGATTTCCGAAGAGGAAATCGACTTTAGAGAGGGACAACTCGTATCAAGAAAAGACAGAACAAAGAAGATCTCTTTTTCCCGAGTTGCAAAAGCTGCCTACAATCCAGCAGACATACCAAAGGGCATGGAGCCCGTTCTCTTTGCATTCAGTGCGTTCGCACCTCCGAACTACACATTCCCCTTTGGGACTCATGTTGCCGTCGTCGAAATTGAGAAGGAGACGGGAACAGTGAAGATACTCGAGTACACTTCTGTTGATGACGTAGGCAAAGTCTTGAATCCTCTCATCGTTGAGGGCCAGGTTCATGGCGGATTAACGCAGGGGTTAGGGCAAGCCATGCTTGAACAGGTGAAATATAACGAAAACGGACAGCTACTTTCGTCTAGTCTGCTTGACTACCAAATCCCTCAGGCAAATGATGTTCCTCAATTTAGGACGTTTCGAACTGAGACTCCTACTTATGCGAACCCACTCGGTATCAAAGGAGTCGGGGAAGCGGGCACAATTGGCGCAACGCCTGCGATCGCAAATGCTGTTGCGGACGCTCTAGCGCCTCTCGGCATCAAGGCTAGTGATATGCCTTTCAGCCCCGATTACATTAAACAATTGTTATCTTCAAACAAGAATCGGAATTCTTTGTCTGATCGAATCACTAATCTCTGACGATGAGTCCTGGAATTCTGTTGAAGTGGTGCACGTTCGCGCTCAAAATTGCTTCGTTGTGTGTCATCGCGAGACTCGCAATGAGCGTATCCATGTCACCAATCTGTTTGCCGAGAGATTTTAGTTCATTAGCAAGCTTGCCGTACTTTTCGCAGGCTTGTAATGTCGATGTATTCTAAATTGGTTCCCAGATTTTTGGATCTCTTAGGAAAGACGGGGAGAGTTAGAGATTAGCGTACTCTCTATGGAAAACCTTGATGTGTCTTTGCAGCTGAGTTTCGCCGTTCACAAGGGGAAGGTTTCTTGGAAAAGTGCCTTTGCAGTACGGACATTTTTCTTGATCGTGTCCGCCTTCGACAGGTTCGGGACTTGACATCAGGGAGTTCGTTCTCAGGGCCGATCATGCCACAGAAAAATGTAGCTGTCTGACAATGTGTTCAATTAATCTTCGTTTGTGCCAGGAATTTTTTCATAGTAGACCTTTGCGACGTGAAGAGCTTCGTCTGTGTTGTCTAAGATGGTTCTTTGATAGCCAAAGTGCTTGTCGGATTCGTCGGTAACGTCTTGTGACAAAATCAAGCAATCCCGCAGTCCGTCTTTATGTTGTTTGTATAGCTCTAGCTTTGCCGCTGTCTCAAAATTCGTTCTGGCGCCAAGAAGATCATCCTTTGATTTTGCCTCTTTGCCAACTTGCAACACCGATTCAAGGTCGCCCAAGGCCAGTATCTGCCTCTCAGGATTGCCTAGAAGAAAGTTTTCCATAGCGACATACATCTCATGTGAGGAAACAAGAGATTTCAATTTCTTATCCGCGTATTCATACGATTCCTTTTTCCTAGATTGATCTTCTTGATTTTGCTTACTGTCCTCATATTCTTCTCTTTCCACATGAATTCCTGTTCCAGTAAAGGGAAAAGCCAAAGTTGCTGAACCTCAGGCAAGAGGGGCGCGTCTTCTTTTATTATCCCTATGGAACTTTCGTATCGAAATTGAGAAAGATTGGAAGAAAAATTAAAATTTGACAAACCAATAGACTAATGACAACTAACGGATCCGGAATCGCGTAAAAAAGAGTTACCTAGTTAAATCAGATAAGTATGGATTTATGTCAATACCTTGATTACCAAAGTCCGACAGCTGGTGAATAAAATTGCTTTCCTCCTGGAGAATCCGAAAGGGAAAGTAAACAACTTTAAGTCTCAGACCCATTTGCCAAAGTGGTAACATTCTAAGCACCTCGGAACTTCGGGCTTAGCCTTTAGAGCGCCTGAAGTAGATTCACATTTGGACGCAAAAGAAGCTGCATCATGGCATAAAACATGCGCCAATTATTCAACTTGACTCCTAAATACTCTCCGATGGTGCAAATTACCTAATCGCAGATCGCCATAAGATGAACCTCTCTGTTTATGGACCATTCTAAATCACACCAATTCTTAGAGTAACCCGGCCGGTTCAAATCTCGTCGGCTTTATGTCTGTTCTAGTTTGCATTATTGAAACTCGCCGATCCAAAATCTATAGAGTCTTTATGTTTCTGAACATTAGATAGAAAAGCGAGATCGAAATTGAGTACAGCGCCGCCGTAAAGAAGAAGGGGAGACTCAAAAGGCCCAATGAAAACATGTAGCCACCTATGGCGGGAGCAAAGGCTCTTGGAACAGCGTCAAAGGTACTAATTATACTCAGGGCAGTTGCTCTTTCGTCCGGATGTATTACTCCCATCTGATACGATCTCTGGATTGGCCCTGAAACATTCATCAGCACATTCCTACCTACCATGGCTGCTCCAGCCTGGATATAATTACCTGCAAATGGAATAAAAACCAGAAGAGGAATCGAAGATATCTGAGTAAGCGCGATTGTTGAAACACTTCCTGTCCTTTTTGCAAGCGATGGCGTAAGTAGCGAAGCAAAAGCTGTCACAAACAACATGCCGCTGAAAAGTGGTCCGATGGTAGAAATGTCCAGATTGAAGCGGAGATGAAACCACAATGGAAAAAGTGGAATTATTAGACCAGCTCCGAGTCCAATCAGACCGATGACAGAGAATTTCATCACGACTTGCATTGACTTGCGCGGAAGTTTGAGGAAACTCCGGCTGAAGCGAGATTTTGTAACTTTTGAATCTTTCTTAGGCAAGCCTCTTACTTCATGCACTTTAAACTGGATGATGAGCATACTGACTATTCCAAGCAATGCGCTCAGTGCAAAAAGTGGTCGAAAGGAAATGATAGTACTGAACGCGAAATAGACCTGAAATACTGTCGGAACAAGACCAGATAGCAGGGCGCCTGCCCCGGTAGCGATGCCGCTGTAGAAAGACCACAAAGTAAACACGTTATTTCTCTCAATATCGTTTCCAGTTTTCTCCGCAAGTAGCGCTCCAGCGGGAGCGTTCAAGAGTGAATTTGCAATTCCTGAGAGCACTGCAGATACGACAAGCAAAGCAAGGTTCAGAGTAAAGACAAGTATCAATCCTGAAAAGGATGCCATCAAAACTCCGATCAGAAGGAATGCCTTCCTTCCATGGATATCCGAGAGCATTGCCATTGGTATCGCAAAGGCAAACCCAAAGACAGACTCAACCGCGAGGAGTGATCCAATTGTTGTAGGGTCAAGTCCTGCTACAGAAAGATAGACCGAAAGCGCGACAAAATAAAACGCGCCGCCCAAGCTGCTAAGAGCCCCCACAAATATTAATGTCCTTGCTTCAGGATTGATCCTTGAAATGGACGGAACACTTATTCGCAAGCGGATATGACAAAAAGTTCTTTTTCTGTTTCCCTTTAAAGCATAACCTACTATCGGATTACAATCGTAGCATAGCGGTGAAATAAAAAAGATATTACTTACGATCTCAACTCGCACATCGAATTAAGGAAACAAGAATGTGCTCTAATTGGTATCTTTCTCCAGTATTTTGCATATAACCATGACTGAAAAAGTTTTTGACTTTGACGACTCAGGATGGTTTCCATTTGTTACAATTCTCTCCGCCGCTTTGTATGACAGAATATTCATTGGAATGAGCCCAGCATTGATTGAGTGCAACTAGGGGAAAAACATCAACTCTGAGTCCATTTGTGAATGCGTATATTGCAACTAGTCCAAGAAATTAATAATAGATCGGATCTGGTAACAATCTCTTTAGGTTCAGGCCTGGCATCGAAAGCGATCATGATTCAAACGCTGGACGGCCATTAAGCACTTGCAAACTTCGCAGAAGGTAAAATCAACAGAGCGTAAGCACATCCAACAGCTCCTTACTTCGATTCTCATTGTATTTCCGGTTATTGTTTTGATCTTATCTTCGAGCATTAGAGGCTCTTTACAAGGTGCTGGCAGCGCTGTGGGAAATTTCGGAACGGGTGGAACGGAGGTCAGCGGGTCAGGTGCTGGGACCGGTGCCTTATTCCACACATCAGGTGCTGTCCCTTCTAGATTGGGTGGCTCGGTTACTGCAACGGGGATAGCAGTGATCGGGTCATCTAGTTCTGCTTGGGCTTACCTTTTCCTAGTTCTAGGGATAGGGGTTTTCACGACTCTGATTTTCTACGGTTCAATGGTCCGCAAATCGAAGAAGAGGAGTACACTCATTCGCCCAAAGACGCAACCTAATGATGCGTCATTTTTATTGATAATTGGATTAACGAGTCTCTTATTGATCGGACTAGCGGCATGGCTTGCGTCAAAAATTAGCTCTCCAGTTTTTCAGTTTCCATCGATTGGTATGAATGGCTCTCAGGAGCTTCAACTCGTACTGATTTTTGTCTCTATCGCTGCGATCTTGGCAAGTGTCTATGTTCTTCGTAGAAGGGCGTCAAGGATAAGGATCTCTCACGAAAATTTGCACCTCAGAAATCCACAGGGAGAACTTAAGCAGATTTTAGATCATACTATAAGAAAACTCGAAGAAGACAATGGGAGTTATCGATTCCTAATAATCGATTGCTACAAGCAAGTTCTCGAATTCTTTGCACGTTGGGGACTGCCACAGAGTCCGAATATCACTACCCGTGAGTTTGAAAAGCAGATAACCGAGCTAATTGGATTCCCCTCTGCGCCGCTTCAAGAATTGACTATCATGTTTGAGAAAGCAAAGTACAGTGATGAAGAGCTATCGCGCCAGGATCTTGCCCAAGCAAAAGAAAGCCTGCGTAAGATGAGCTCTCTCGAGAAAGAACTCGAAAAAATACCTGTTCTCGCCACTAGGGCCGCCCCCCAAAATATAGGATGAAATGCTAATTGAATCAGAAATCAAATGTCAGGTTTCTTGTCGGTTTTTCTCTGAGTTTGTGGCTAAGTTTCTCAATCGCCTACAGTTATCCATCGCTTGTGGATCTTTCTATCGTAATAGTTCTCCTTTTAATTCTCGCGCTCATGATACAATTCTGGCCTAGTTTGTTTCAGCTAGCGCCTTTGAAGAGAGACGCCAAGCTTGGTCAAACAGCCGCACGCTGGCAAATCGCAAAAATGACATTCGCAGTAAAGAATGCGAGCGCAGGAAGCGTGTTTTCCAAAGGTGAAATTAATGCAGTTTTGCGAGAGCGGCTGCTGGGCTTGAAACAAGGCTCAGTTCCATTTGAGACAGGAAGGACCAGGGAATCAAGGAAAATCATCACCATCCCAGAGAACTATGCGGAGGATCTCAAAAGGTTACTCTCTGCCGCGGATCCGCACTTGAACACAAGAGGGGGACGATTAGCTGATCTCGTACTGAAGAAACACCGCAGTAGTGCCAAATACTTGGATAACTTGGAGAAAGCGATTGACTATGTGGAGTTGCAGAGGGAAGTGATCTAGTTTTCCATTTTGGAAACAAATACCCCAACTACATTGTCAGAGTCTGCAAAAGCTGTCCTATCTGATCTCTCGGAGCTGATCATTGGGAAGGAAAACGTTCTTGAGCAAGTACTACTAGCCTTTGTTTCAAGTGGTCACGTACTATTCGAAGATTATCCCGGTCTTGCAAAGACGCTAATTGCCAGAACATTTGCTCAAAGTACTGGTTGTGTTTTCCGACGCGTCCAGTTCACACCCGATCTTCTGCCAGCTGACATTACAGGAACATTTGTTCTGAATAGATCAACATCCCAGTTTGAACTAAGGCATGGTCCGATTTTCACAAACATTCTTCTCGCAGACGAGATCAATAGAGCTCCGCCGAGAACGCAGTCAGCGTTACTTGAAGCAATGCAGGAAAGACAGGTGACTATAGAAAACATGACACTGAAACTTGAAGATCCCTTCATAGTACTAGCCACACAGAATCCAATAGAATATGAAGGCACTTATCCGTTGCCGGAAGCCCAGCTAGATCGTTTTATAATGAAAGTTGCTGTTGGCTATCCCACCTTAGATCAGGAAGTAAAGATTCTAGAAAATAGATTGTCGCGAGGAAGTGACGACATGATCGTAAACCCACGCATAACCACAAAGATGTTACTGGAAATGCAGGAAGAGGTTGAGAAGATTCATGTTGAGAGGTCGGTCTTGAATTACATCACAGAGATAGTTAGGTCGACACGTGAGCATCCTGATGTCGAAGTCGGTTCGAGCCCCAGAGGTACTCTTGCTTTGTTGAAACTCTCTCGCGCAAGAGCATGGTTGCACGGGAGAAAATATGTGATTCCTGACGATGTCAAGCAACTTACTGTTTCGGCAATCGCTCATAGGCTCATATTAAAGCCAGAACTATGGCTCAAAGGAGAAAAATATACAGAGTTGTTAGTCAAGGAGCTCGTTGAAAAAATCCCTGTTCCCAAGGTGGATTGACTTTCTCACTCAAAAAACAATTTCGCTGATCGGGATAGCACTTTGTCTCGTGGTGGGAGGAGTAGCCTTGAAGGGAGTGTCCCTCGAGCTAGCCTCGATTCCTATTATTTCATACGTCCTACTTTCTCTGTATTTTTCATCTGACACTTCGCCCTTCCAACTCGAAGTTAGGCGTATTGTGAAGGACAAAACTGTCTACGAAGATCAGGCTTTCGATGTGACAGTGGAGATTTACAATCGGGGCGCATCAAAGATTGATTTGTGCGAGTTGTATGACATCATTCCTGAGGGCCTTTTCCTAAAGGCTGGATCTAATCACATGGTATTTTCCCTTTGGCCAAAGAAAATGAAGTCATTTTCATATTCTGTCGAGCCTATAATGTATGGAGAATTTTCGCTGGGTCCAATACGAGGAAAGGTCGGCGATTTTCTTGATTCACACGCGGAGTTTGTAGTTTTAGATAACGTAACTAATTTGAGAGTTCTTCCAAAGATAAGCTATCTTCCGAAGTTGAAAATTCGACCTAGGAGGACAAGGAACTGGCCCGGCGAAATAGTCTCGAGAAAGAAGGGCCAGGGCCTTGAATTTTATGGTATATCAGATTACTCAGAAGGTGATCCTGTAAAGAGGATAAATTGGAAGGTTTCATCTCGCTTCGAAGACAAGCTTCAAACAAATCAGTTCATGAGCGAACTCGGTGGCGACACCGTAATCGTAGTAGATGCAAGAAGAGTTTCAGATGTTGGAAGAGCGCAGGATTCCACGCAGAGCAACTCCATAAGAGCTGCGGCAATTATTTCGTACAGGCTACTCAGAGATCGCAATCGCGTAGGATTGCTACTTGTCGGTGAGTCTCTTACAAAGATCCTGCCCGGCTTCGGGAAAAGACAATTCCACAAGATCGTATTTGCGCTTTCAAAGGCCAAGACTTCCACAGACTGGGAGATTAGATCTCTCGGAAAATATATCTCAATATTCTTTTCCAGGATGGTTCAAATTGTATTCATTAGTTCATTGGCTGATGATGAATCATTAGCCGCTATCGAGGATATTGCTGCTCGAGGATATTCGGTCCTTGTTATTTCGCCATCACCACTCGACGCGGAAAAAGCCATGTTTGATGTAGCTTACGTTGACATTGAACATCGTTTGGGTGAAAGACTTGCACAGATGGAAAGAGAGAACAAGCTCACAAGACTACGTCGATTTGCGCCTGTAATCGATTGGAGATTGAGTATCCCGCTCAGCGTTGCTATGTCGCGAAATAGCTGGGAACTAAGCAAGAGTCAAAGTTGATTTTTTTCTTGAATTCTCATAAGACGGCCGGATTGTTTAGGGCACTCGCGATTTCGAGCTTTGTAGGCCTCGTCGGCTATGTTATATTTTTGTCATTTACAACAGTTCTCTTCGCTGTTGATCTTACTGCGGCAATTATTTCAGTTTTATTTTTTATTTTAGGAAACGGATTCAAGAACTTGGATCTAATAACAGCTGCATGGTTAATACTTGGAGCTATTTCCGTTCTTTCCTATTTCGGAATAGCTCAATATCAAGCTACTTTCGGATTGATCGCTCTAATAATGATTCTTCTTTTGTCGTACGAGCTTAGTATCTCTTTTTTCAGGTTAGAATACACTTCATGGAAGGTGGGAAACGCCCAAAGTACTAATGCAGAGCCGATCATGCAAGGATACTTTCGAAGATTAGGGAGCGTCATTGTTCTGACAGCTGGAATATCGTTCTCAATTGTGTTTCTTGCATCAAGCGCTTCTCTTGCGCTCGAATTGAGGCCTTTCTCGGTGATATTCATTGTGTCTATCGCTCTGACTCTGATTCTTGCGCTCCTTTGGATGTATGAAAGGACCAAAAGAAACTGACGGGTTGGCCTCTTGGAATCTGGTCAAAAGCGAAAAAGATGAAAATCTCCCGGATTGCTTGATTGCCGCCGGTGCTGCGTGGCGAAGTTATAGAGACTTGAGTTCGCGGAGCTTGCCCCTTTAGAAGGCCCCTTGTTGGTTGGTAACTAAAGATAAATAGCCCGTGAAGTCGGTGGAAAGCGACTTTAAAATGACCTTCAGTTCCCGAAAACGGAATGAAATGAAAATGCTTGCGTTGGTCGTAGCAGGACTATTCGCATTTGAAGCGGCGTTCGGAGGATTCGCGTTTACTTCGATCTCTGCCGCTTCTACCGCGAGTTCTTGTACACCAGCGTCTTATCCTTGCTCAAGTACAATAACACTTTCTTCGTATTCTGGTGGTGATACACAAGCTATATCTGACCTAGCTGCCGGCAAGATCGCAAGCTACGATTTTGCGCTTAGCCCAGCTGAGAGATCGAGTCTAGCTTCGAATAGTGCATTCAGCTTTGACGGTACTCCATTTGGATTGGACGGCCTTTGGCTTAATACAGAGGGGCCAGTGATCTTTTCTAACAGCACTAGCGGTACTTCAGTGTTCAATCCGTTCTACTACGAACCTGTGAGAGTCGCCCTAAACTATGTGATGAACCGACAATACTTTGTCGACAACATTCTTGGCGGGGCGGGAGTTCCTGTCTTGACTCCTTACAATGTTTCTCCGGATTCCTTGGCAGTTGCAAATGCGACAGCTCCATTCCTGAACGAAACAACGTACAACTTTGCGTATGCAAATCAAACCATTTACAACACTCTATCGACTCAATCGAGTGCAAAATTGGTAAGTGGCCGCTGGTACTATAACGGGGTGCCAGTAACGATCTATATGATTTACAGGGTTGACTCTACTTTCAGAAGACAGTACGAAGGCTACTTTGCCTCTCAGCTTCAATCACTCGGATTTACGGTGCAATTTGTGGATGCAGACCTGACACAAGCGTTCCAAATTCTAGGCGAGAACCCTGTTAACGGCACTCAACCATGGGAAATCTATCCTCTTGGCTATGGTGATATATTCGGGCAATACGTTGCTGAAGGTTGGGCCTGTCTAGACGGCGCGAACTGTGCGGGAGAAACTTATAGTGACAACTACACGGGATCGTTCAACCCATGCTCTAGCGACGCGATTTGTTCTGGTTACAATACACTAAGGTACACAGAGCCTATTCTAATCCAACAATCAGATCAGATAGATCCTCTCAATCAAGCACTTCTCACTGGAAATTATAGCACTATAGCCCAGAGGGACGCAGTTATCCAGAAGTACATCACGCTTTCACTTCAAATGGCGGACTTCTTATGGCTAGCAACTTCGCTCAACGTAGTTGCCTACAATACGAACCTAATGACAGGTGCACAGATCCAATTTGCCACTGACCCGATTCTAAACACTGAATCCTACATGACAATGCAGAGCACAAGCAGCTCTCCGTTGACGATAGGTGTCAGACATCTGTTCCAGTTCTCTCCCAACCCTGTAGGCGGATACACCGATACTTATGGAACCAATACTGCGGCGGGCGAGAACCTACCGCTATTTGGCTATGGACCTTCGACAGGCATTGCGACCCCGTTGGGATGGACCTTCTCAGTCAAAGCCATGTCCTCCACTCCGAGTGTCAGCGTTCCATCTGGCGCGGTAAATTACAGCGCAACCTCTGGCACTTGGCAAAGTGCAGCAGGGTTGACTTCTAAATCGGATATTGTTGTCAATTTTGGAAATCTGATAGGGCATACGACGTTCGGGGACGGCACACCTGTTACCCTTTCGGATTTCCTATATCCGTATGTAATTGCGAGTGACGTTGCAAACGCAGTCAAAGATCCGTCTCTCAATGAATTCATAAACGACAGTGCCAGTCCGGCCTCATCATATGCCTCTGATCTGAGCCTCATTGCCGGGCTGAAAGTGCTCAACTCGACGTCTATAGAGTTGTACGGCAACTACTTCTTCCCCGATCCTACATACGCTGCCTTGTCGACCGTGGGCGACATGATTCCGTTCAGAGACCCAGTAGCTCCTTGGCAATTGTATGTGGCGATGGCGGATACAGTTGGATCTGGTAAGGCTGCATGGACTGATAATACAGCAGTTGCAAAAGGCGTCGACTGGCTGAGTTTGGTGAATCCAGCTGACCTTGCAAATATCAAATCCGCTCTAAGTACTAGAGGGGGAGCGAGTTTCGTTCCCGCGCAGCTTCTTGCACTTCAGACCCAGTCTGGAGTTACTCTTGGTGGCCTCGATACGACGAGCGCGGATGCAGGCTATTCAGCGGCGGGCAGTTTTATAACATCTTACGGCAACGGCGTCATTGGGGATGGGCCGTTCTACATGAGCGCATTCCAGCACAGTACAACCCCATACTATGCGACCCTAACAAAGAATCCAGGATTCGCACTGGGTCCATACTTGGATCCATCACTCTTCGCAACAGCATCGGTGGATTCGGTGACAGGAACAATTCCTACTAGCATTCACTCAGGTAGTACAATCAATCTGACGGCGATCTCAACCCCAGTGGGTAGTACGACTGGAACAGCAACTTCGGGCATCAATGTGACAGTCCAATTCATAGGTGCGACGGGCATTGCATACCAGGCGAATCTAGTGAGTGGTGCCGGAGGTGCAGTTACGATAACAGTGCCTGCGACCCTGACCCCAGGGATATACAGCGTTAACGTCTACACTGACTCTTCGACTTCATTGGAAATCATTCCATTGTCGACAAGCGTCACACTGCTCGGCCCAGCGACCAGCACAACTAGCACATCGACGACGACGCCGAGTTCGAGTAGCTCCTCTTCTTCATTGGCAACTACGCTAGAAATCATCGCCGCTATCATAGTGGTGGTGGTCATAGTTGGAGCGGCAGTGCTCTTCATGAGAAGAAGGCCCAAGGCGACCTAGAAGCCAAGAAACAAGAAAACGGAGGGGGAAAGACAAGCGCATGTCTTCTACCCCACATGGCTCTTTTTTAATTCTCAATGGTTTTTCCATCAACCTATAAATGTCAGGGCGTTGATTACCCGTGGAATAACACGGCAAATAATGGGAGATAAAACGAGCTAACTTGGGCTTCGGAAGATTTGTTCTAGTGAAAGGGGTTCAGTATGCGCTCGCGCTAGTAGCAACCATGTCTATCCTTTGGCTGGGAACCGCAACGGTGATTCAAGAAGTTATCGTGGGATCAGCAAACGCAGCGACTCAGCAATACAAGCAAGATCTCTTGCGTACTGGTGGCGCTCACAGTCTGAGCTCGAGCCAGCTAAGCACCCTGCTTACAAGCTACAGACAGAGTTATTTGAACAGATTCGGATTTGGTCAGCCATTTCCGTTCAACTTTTTCCATCAAATGTCACAGATACTGACTTTCCATCTCGGCACTAGCTATTTTCTATCGTATCTCGGCTCGCACGATGTTGCCTTCATAATCGCAGCGTACATGCCTCGCACAATCTTGCTTTTCACGAGTGCAACTTTGATTTTGATCGTATTGGGAGTAATAATTGGATTGATGGCAGCTAAAGCAGCAGGAAGCATCTGGGATCGATTGGTTCCATTCGTTGCAGTTATTCACTCTAGTCTTCCAGCCTGGTGGCTGGGATTCATCTTGGTAGCTGGATTTGCTTATGATCTGCGCATTCTTCCATCGCAAGGAATGACGTCTGTGCCCGCCCCTACGAATCCGTTTCTATATGGATTGGATGTCCTGACACACATGACACTTCCAATGCTAACCCTTTTGATCGTAGGACTAGGAGGATTTGCCTATGTCGTCCGTAGCCTTGTCATAAACACAATGGGGGAAGATTTCGTCCTTACCGCAAGAGCTCGCGGAATTTCTGAATCAAGGATACTGTTTCGGCACGTTCTGAGAACGGCGTCACCCTCAATTACTACTCAAGCCATACTTGCTGTGACAGTCTCCTTCGGTGGAGCGTTGCTTACTGAGGTCGTATTCAACTGGCCGGGTATCGGGTTGCTCACCTATAATGCAATAGAGTCAAACGATCTCCCTATTGTTCTTGGGGTCGTGTTTGTTACAACTATCATTCTTCTCATAGGGCTATTCATAGGTGAACTTACGTATGGACTTCTTGATCCTAGGATAAGGGTAAGCAGTGAGTAAGGGCGGGAAATCCTCTCTCTTCAAGGAGTTAAGGAAATCCAAGTCCGGCCTTGCCGGGCTAATCATATTAGCCATTCTTTTTGTATTGACCATTTACTCGCTTGTCACAATTTCACCGCAGGTTGGCTATAATTGGCAGAACGGTGATTATTGGGCTTCTAATCCTGTTAATGCTCCGCCTTCATGGATAACGGTGTTTGGTGCGAAGGTCGTACCGTCTCTTCAGACGAGTGTTACAAGCTGGTCAAACCAATCCTCTTCTGGGGGAGGCTATTCTCTTTATTTCTACAGTGGAACGACATCGTTTACGTGGTCAAGCAATTTTTATCCCCAAAACATCGTATTTATTCCTACGTTTAAAGGCCAAGTACAGCAAGCAACCATAAATTGGACTAAACCCGATGGAGAAAGCATTATCCTTTCTCTCTCAGAAGTCAGCAGTGGGGAAACAATTAATGCGCAGAATCCCTCCTTTGTGTCCGCAGCTTCTAATTATCTAACAACGCAAACTGGTCAATTCTATGGAAGTTTGTCGCAGGCCCAGGTTATCAAAGTCTTTTTTGGCAAGAGTGGAACTGGTATCATAAATTCCAGTTCTTCCCCGCTCGAAGGCAGATATACCGTCAGCATAGATGTTGAATCATCCAGTTCCTTCGCAATCTCCAGTTCAGTCATTGGTATTGTGGGAACCTCTTATGGGCTAATGGGCACAGACCACTTTGGAAGACCTATCCAACTTGGCATTATTGCCGGCCTTCCAAACGCTCTAGAAATAGGATTCCTTGTAGCTATCGTTTCAGTAATTGTTGGAATCCTCTACGGTGGAATTTCTGGCTTTATCGGCGGAAGAAAAGATTCTTTTCTGCAATTTGGAACACTAGTTATCCTCGCATTGCCCGCACTGCCTTTCTTAATCGTAATGTCCTATACTACCAAACTTTCAATAATTGTGGAGGTGCTCTTCATAGCGGCTATTTCCTGGCCATTCTATGCAATCATTGCGAGAGCGGTAGCGCTTTCGATCAAATCTCAAACTTTCGTAGAAGCCGACAAGGCTATGGGGGTTTCGCAATTTCGAGTATTTTTTAGCCACTTTATGCCAAGACTAGTCCCGGTTACTGTCGCCTACACTGTTCTTGGAATCCCTGGGGGTATACTCCTTGCACAAGCTCTCTCATTTCTAGGTATCCAACCACCTTTCATAATAACCTGGGGAGAGATTCTCAATTCGGCTTTCAGAAATCAAGCAGCCGCGTTGGGCTTTTGGTGGTGGGTCGTTTTTCCAGGGTTGATGATTATAATCTCTGCAGTCCCATTTGTCCTAATTGGATTTGCGCTCGAAAGAATCATCGCACCGAGAGTAGCTGCCAAATAATGATTAATGTCAAAGATGTTAAGGTCTATTTTAGGTCTCCAAGAGGACAAGTCAAAGCTCTTGACGGTGTTAACCTAGACATTGGGAAGGGCGAAATCGTCGGTCTGGCTGGTGAGAGCGGATGCGGAAAAAGTACTCTAGCTCTTGGAATTTCTAGACTCATCCTTCCACCAGGAAAGATAGTGGCGGGAGAAGTTAATTTCGATGGAACCGACATTCTAAAGCTAGAAGAGCGCGAGTTTAGAGAGAAATACCGATGGAAGAAAATGTCAATGGTCTTTCAAGGATCTATGAACGGTTTTACACCTGTCTTCACGATCGGGTATCAGATTAGAGAGGTGCTAAAGATTCATGGCTATAACGGCGATCATAACCAACGCACAAGAGACTTGTTACAGATGGTAGAGCTGGATCCTGAGATAGAAAGCAGGTTTCCTCATGAACTTTCTGGAGGGCAAAAACAACGTGCGTTCATCGCGATGGCACTTGCGCTAGACCCGCCGTTTTTGATCGCGGATGAACCCACCACGGCTCTTGACGTGGTGACTCAAGTTAGCATCATGAATCTTCTCAAGAAACTGCGCAAGGAAAAAGGGATCGCGATCCTTCTTATTACACATGATCTGGCGCTCATTTCTGAAATAGTAGATAGGGTGTACATTCTATACGCCGGAAGAATGGCAGAATCAGGGACTGCTTCAGACATTTTCATAAACCCACAACATCCTTATACTAAAGGGTTAATAGCTTCTATTCCAACGCTCAAGAGCACAAAAATCGCCGGAATCGAAGGATTTATGCCTGATCTCGCCAATCTTCCGCCTGGTTGCAAATTCTATCCTCGCTGCCCGTACGTTATGGAGGTCTGCAAGAAAGATGAACCGCAGCTTAGAAATGTCAGAAACGACCAAGTCGCTGCTTGCTGGCTCTACTAAAGAGGCTCTCCTGACGTTTGAAAACGTCAATGTCTTCTTCAGCAAGAAAAAATTCTTTGGGCCCCGTTCCCAGATCAAAGCAGTTGACAATGTAAATCTGCGAATTGCAAAAGGTGAAATTCTAGGTCTTGTTGGGGAAAGTGGCTCGGGCAAGACGACACTTGGAAGAACCGCGATTGGTCTTCAGAGAGCCACTTCGGGCAAGGTGATTTTCTCAAATGGTGAGATCTCTGTTGACGTGTCTGCCTCGAAAGGTAAGCAGTGGAAAGAGCTTCGCAAGTATCTTCAAATCATTTTCCAAGATCCGTTTTCATCTATAGATCCTAACATGAGAGTGTTTGATACTCTTAGGATCCCGTTACGCGCCCAAGGCGTGAAAGATCACAACGAGATCGAAGAGCGGATCCTGAGAGTATTCAACGAGGTGGGACTCCCTCAAGACATTTTGAATAATTATGTTTTTCAGCTTTCTGGAGGTCAGCGTCAAAGGGTGAGCATAGCTAGGGTGCTGCTTTTCAATCCCTCGCTTGTGGTTGCAGATGAAGCGGTTTCGATGCTCGACGTGTCTCTCAAAGGAGACATTCTCAATATCATCAAGAAAATCTCCCTAAACTTTGGAGCGAGTTTCTTATTCATTACACACGAGATGGCAGTGGCTAAAGTCATTGCCGATAGAATTGCTGTAATGTATCTAGGAAATATTGTTGAACTAGGATCCTCCGAAGAAGTCATCTCAAAACCTCTTCATCCCTACACTCAAGCTCTTCTTCAAGCTTCGCCTAGCATAGATCCTAGTTTGAAAGATGTTTATAGGACCATTAACATAAAAGGAGAGATTCCGAGCTCGAGTGCCCATCCATCAGGCTGCAAGTTCCATACGAGATGTCCCTTCGTCATGGAAAAATGTAAGACCAATGTACCTGAGTTAAAACATATTGAAGGAAGCCATTATGTCTCGTGCTGGCTCTATTGAAACCTTTCTGAAATAAAATCAAAAATTCCTCTGATGGCCACTATTGCGCCTGCTATCGCAAGGGCGAAAGATATCACCAATTGTGGAAGCGGTATGGGAGAGTAAGAAGAGGTCACATCTAGCGCAATGGCCACTGCAACTAATAGCCCAGCAGCGAGCATTTTGTTTGCGCCTGGACTCATTTAGAACGTACTTTCGAATCGCTGTTATTTAGACATTCAATTTCGGAGGATCCAAATCCTAGACCGACATTTGAAGGAAGAAACAACAGCTTATGTTGGGGGTCTCCAAATCAGGCGGGTAAATGCTCCCACAACAAGTATGATTGGCAAAAGTAGTAACAAGATTGATCGTGATCAAGAGAATTTTGATCTAGGACTGCTTATCACCAAGAAATTAATACAACGAGAAGAGATTCGATAATTGCAAAGACGCAAGAATCTAAAACGTTGGCACGTTGCTAGGGGTATAACTCGAGTATGAAGTTCAAAGAGCTACTATAGGAAGCTAATTTCTAATGGGTTTTTTGAGATTCGTTGTCACAAGAATTTTCTCCTATTTTTTGGCTCTTATTGCGTCCATTTCAATACTGTATCTCGGGATTTTCGGTACTATCGAACAAGCGATCACGGACGAGTGCAACTACAAGAGTTCGACTGCCAACCTCTCGTGTCTTCGGGAATTTGGCTTGAATAAGCCAGTCGTTGATAGATTCGGTATCGAGCTATACAGACTAGTAAGCTTCCAGTTTGGGAGCTCCTTCTTTATTTTTGCGAATGGCTCCGATAATGTCCGTACAATAATTCTTGCTTATCTTCCAAACACGATACTGCTGTTCACAACTGCTACTGTGATACTCATAATTCTGGGCACACTGATCGGTCTCTTTGCAGCGAGATCAGCAGGAACAGTTTGGGATCGACTCGTCTCGATCATCGCCGTAGTACATTCGAGCTTTCCTTCTTGGTGGCTCGGTTTTCTTCTAATTGCCGGTCTAAGCTATGGATTAAAAATACTGCCGGCATACGGAATGACTTCTATTCCGGTCCAAACTAACGGGGTTCTTTATGGGCTAGATGTAGCAGATCACATGATACTGCCGGTTCTTGCAGTTTTGACAGTCAGTATAGGCGGATTCGCATATGTTGTGCGAAGTATGATAATTACCACGATGGACGAGGACTTTGTTCTTACAGCCAGAGCACGAGGGCTCTCAGAATCGAGAATAGTCTTCAGACATATTTTTCGAACGGCCTCCCCTGCAATTGCTACGCAAGCTATTCTCGTAACAGTAAGTTCGTTTGCAGGATCCTTGCTCACTGAGATCGTATTTCTTTGGCCTGGAATAGGACTTCTGACTTACCAGGCCGTTCTAGCCAACGATCTTCCTTTGATCATTGGCATAACATTTGTGCTTACTCTGGTGACGTATGTTGGCTTATTTATTGGGGAGCTTGTGTACGGAGTTTTGGATCCTAGGATAAGAATGGGAAGCGACTGAAGATATGATCTTTTCAAACGGTATCGACAGCTGATGAGAGAAAATACAGGGAATGAAAAGAATGTACGCGCATGATTATATGGAGATCTGAAGCATCCGCGCACAGAATTAAAGTGATACTTTTCGTGATCAAGCTTTCCAATACAGGAGACTGCGTTATAATCCTTTGACGATCCTTAATGAGAGATCTTTTCATTCGGAACCAAAACGGGCCCCTACAACAGCTCTAGTGTGGAAATATTCGCGCGCGTTTCCTCAAGATCCAGAGCCAAAGATTCCCTGTTGCTCCAATAATTGCAACAATCGAGTCTAACCAGATTAACCCCATGGTATAACTTGTCTGCACGGGGAAAACAGCAGCGCCAAAGAAGATAGAAAGCAGAATCGTTTTGGATACCGGTCCGTTTTTACTTGCATTTACTGAAGGATAAGGTGCTGAGGATGTCAGGCGTATCATTGAAAGACATGAGGCAGGCGAAATTGAAGCCTTCATACATCCTAATTGCTTAGCCGAATCTTGCAAGGTTAGCCAGTATTCTACAGAGAGGGTACCGGAATCTTTTACGAGAGCAAGAGCTGAACCTGAGGCAACAGTAAAGTCTGCTTATGCAACCCTTTCGGTGTTGCAAAATGAAATGACAGCCACGAGATTAGGCATGTTGCGGTTAAAATATCATAAACAAATCTTGGGGCGATCTTTCCCCCGCTTCGATTGCCCTATTATTTCAAATCAGGAGAAAAGTTCCAATTCAAATACTAGATCACGAAAGGCATTTCAAAGATATGGATGACGTGGTCACGCTATGAAACTCTGAGATATGCGTCATCATTACATACATTATTAGGAATGTTTACGACGGTAACGGGAACATTTTTTTGTACGGGAGGTTCAACAGTATTGGAGACTAGTCGAAGAAGCATAGCACTTTGAAACCCATATTCATTTATTCCCTGATTACTCCTAGTACTGTGCAAGCGAATTTTTTGTCAGTCGCCAAACAAACTTTCGATGGCTCTTCTTCTGAAGCTTCTGAAAGCCAAGAAGATTGGGCTGTTTCATCCAAAGAGCTCACAAAGGATTATGGAAAGAAAAGGGCCCTAAATCATCTCAATTTGAACATTGACAAGGAGCAGATCCTCGTGCTTTTGGGCCCAAATGGCTCAGGGAAAACTACGTTCCTTCATCTCATCTCGACGGTTTTGAAACCCACAGATGGAACCGCTTTGGTGATGCGTTATGATATTCGTAGAGAGCCCCTCAAGGTAAGACAAGTCTCAGCAATTTCTTTTCAGGACCCCAGAGGTTTTTGGAGACACAAGCCGGCTCAAATTCTTTCGTTCCACGCTTCCATGTACGGCGTTAAGGGAGAAGAAAGGAAGAGAAGGGTAGACGAGGCTTTGAAAGACTTTGAATTATGGGAATCTCGCAACACAAAGTTCATGCATTTATCAGGGGGTCAGGCAAAGCGCCTTGAAGTTGCAAAACTGTTTGTTCATAGACCCAAGCTTGCCATTTTTGACGAGCCCACAACCATGGTAGATCTAGACGGCAAGCGGATGATGTGGGACAAGATCCGAGAGCTAAGAGAAGAAGGAAGCACGGTGATTGTCGCGACCAATGAAGTAAGAGAGGCAGAGTATCTTGCTGACAAAATAACCATCCTCGCAAATGGAGAGCATCTTGTAACAGACTCTCTAGAGCGCCTTAAAGATAGCGTAAAGGGAGGAGATATTGTGGATCTAGAGTTTGCACTTCCCGTTGTCGGCACATTACTCAAACTCGTTGAAAAGATACAAGGGACCGCGGATTCAAAATTGGTATCGGAGAACCGCTTGAGAGTCAGAGTCAACAGATCAGAGGATTGGTTGCCCATCATGACTGACAAGATGCATGAGCTTGGATCAAACAGAATAACCTCGATAAAAGTGGCAGAACCCTCGCTTGATGATGTATTTCTCGAATATACTGAGAAGACGATCTAAATTTTTCCAACTGTGAAACACGATCTCTACTGAGGCTTTCGAAAATTGGGACGATCAGAACTAACATCACTTCTCAAGTTTGATTTGAAAGAAGCGTTTGATTCTGTAGCCTTTACTGTCTATGACTGGTTTTTCTTTGGGTTCCAGTTCTTCATCTATGGGGAAATACTATCAAAACTTGTTGTGACACTGCCTGACTACCTCTTCTATTATGGCACGGGCCTCCTGATCCTAATGTCCTTCAATGTAGCGTCATGGAGCGGAAGGAGATTTGTAGAAAGTGCGCACGAAGGAAGACTGCGATACCTGCTTTCTCTTCCGATCACGAGAGGAGAAATGTTTCTTGAACAATTATTGATGGGCGTGATCATCAATCTCACTAGAGTTCTCCCACCTCTTGTTCTGATTCTTTGGCTCTCCGGCCTGTACACTCCAACGACCCTCATGCTTTCCCTTGTAGTCCTCACATTTTGCACGATTGGAATCATGGGGCTTATGGTCTCGTTGTCAGTGATTGCGTTCAAATCTTTTGACATCTATAGTGCCATTGTGGCTTCGCTCAGCGCCATATTGATCAGGTTCAGCACGGTGAATTATCCGATTTCTTCCATGCCCAACGGCTATGCTGATGTTTCTCTATCAAACCCTGTAACCTATGGGGCGGATCTTCTTAGAGCTGCTGTTGGAATAAATACATCTGTGTTACTTGAACCTGCTTTTGCCGCAACAGTAGTAATCGCGTTGTGCATAGGCACAGTATTTCTGGGAATGTTCTTTCTCTCAACTGTCGTAGAAGGCGTCAAATCTTCATGAGCGCAAAACAAACCACTCTCATGCCAATTTCTGAAAGGCATGCTATATTTCGGGTACTGCAAGTAGATCTCTCATATTTCTTTAGGACAAAGTGGCTGATCGGAACGCTCGTTGCCCTAAACATATCTGATATGCTTGTTGCCGGCCTTGTGTACACAAACATGATGAGCCTGAATTACTTTTATTTCTTTGTGCCAGGGGTCATCGTTTCAGGAATGTTTGCGGCTGCTTTGGATGTCGGAAGGCGAGTCAACTTGGGACTTAATGAAGGCGTCACGCAGTATTATCTCAGTCTCCCTGTCAGCTTGAACGGTCTCTCTGTTGCTCACATTGTCTCGGCTGGGCTAGGAGGGACGATTTATGGATCAATCCTCCTGGGAGTCGCAATCATATTCGTGCCGAAGCTGGCTTCACCAATTACGCTAGCGATCGTTCCTTTATTTTTTATTGTTTCAACCGGGCTGGGTGGAATAGCCGCGATCTTAAACGTCGTCTCTAAAGGTGGAGATCGTTACTGGGTATTTGCCCAAGGTGTGCAAATGATTGTTCTTGGAATGAGCACGGTATTTTATCCAATATCTGTCGTAGGCGATTTCTTTCCTAATTTAGTCACGAGCGCAATTTCGTTAAATCCCTTGAGCCAAGTAGCAAACGCCCTACGCAGTGTAGTGAATTCTGAGCCGATATCGCTAATGGGCTTTAGTCTTGTTTTTGTGACTTCGCTTGCTTTGTTCTTCGTGGGCTTGATCTGCTATCGATATGTCTTCCAAAAGGTTTGGGAAGTCGGCAAATTTTGAATAAATCAAAAAGAAGATCAAAAGCGCAGTATAATTATTCTTAGGGCAAAAGAATCAACATCACGTCTAGCTTGGAAATACTTTTGGCTCGAGTCGGGCCAAGCGTTGAGAGAAAGGAATATGATCCCTGGTCAGGAGAACGATTTGTCTTCAATTGGGAGTCTGGCTTTTGTAAGAATAACGGCGGACTAAGGAACAATGGAAATTGGGCTTTTTCAAAATGATACCCCTAAGACTGTCGCCAATTTTCTCCAACTTGTCTCCTCTGGCTTTTACGATGGTCTTGTCTGGCATAGAATAGTCCGAGATACCAATCCTACGAAAAACCAGCTTTAGCTGATACATCGGATATTCTTGGATTGATCTACTTGGTGCACACTATCCCCATATTCTTCTCTTTCAATATGAATTCCTGTTCCAGAGAGTTCACGTTATCCCGAGAGATTCCTCTTAGCTTTCTATCTTTGGCTTAAAGCTCCGCGTATTCTCTGTGAAAGATCTTGATGTGCTTGAAGCTGGGTTTCTCCGTTTACTAGCGAAAAATTTCGTGGGAAAGAG
>JARCRS010000060.1 GCA_029850555.1 archaeon
TCATTAGATCAATTCACTTTAGGCATAGCCACGGTCGAAGCTGCAACAGGAGATCATGGATTAAGGCCGGATCTTAACGGACGGTCTATAGAGATTGTGCTTTGGTCAGACGATACGGACCATGACTACGAACATCTTACTGCGGCCGAAGGCGCGAAATCGCTGAGCGCGCCGCATGACTTCCTTTCAGATCTTCGCGTTGCTTGGGTGGCAGATCCAGATGGCAACCCCATCCAGATTGTGCAGCATCGAAAGCGAAAGGACAAGTAAAGAGAAAAAGCCCTTTTGCGATGTATGCAACAGATGAATAGCAGACCCAAGGTTGTTGTGCATATAGCTCAAACAGCAGATGGTCGAATTTCGATTCAGCGCAATGCGCAGGAGGGACAATGGGAAAGAGTGCTTCAATCCGTATCAAAGGATGCAACTCCATTTTGGGCGAAGATATTGAGAGAAGAGATCAATCCAGATGCCCTTCTCACTGGTAGCGAGACACTGCTTGTAGGTCAAAGTAGAAGATTTAGCCTGCCAGAACATCTTTCTTCTTATCATACCGGGGATTCTGCGAGTCTTCTTGAAGACTTCATACCTGAGAAATCAAAGAACGAAACCATGGGATGGAATATTGTGGTGGACAGTCTCGGTCGAATTATGTGGACTGAGCGAGAAACTCATTTCTGGGGAGAAAAATGGGATCCTCTTGTTCTTGTTTCAAAGAGTACACCCCTCGCATATCTTGACCAGTTGCAAAAGAAGAGTATCCCGTACGTCATTGCTGGTCACGAGAAAGTGGATCTAGGGCAAGCAATGAAAAAGCTTAACACCAAATTGCAGATTACAAAAATCGCCGCGCTTGGTGGAGGCAAAATGAATGGGGCTCTGTTGAGGGCCGGCCTTGTGGATGAACTTAGTTTGATAGTTGTACCACTTGTAGTTGCAGGTGAAGACACTCCAAGCTCATTCGAGGCAGTCGAGTTGCAAGGAGAAGGTGAATTACCTTGGTTGCTCCGGTTGCAGACTTCGAAGGTTTTGGATGATGGAACTGTGTGGCTCAAATACGTTGTGCTGGAAAAACTAGGCGATCAAGATTTGAGAAACTAATCTGGTAGTGGTGTGGTTCCTTATCTGCTTAGACTTGTTGCTCCGTAGTTTTTCCGAAGGATCATTCTGGAATCTAAAATTGAAACCTATTCAGACATAAGTTTCTCAGGATGATGCCGATAAAAAGAACGCAGCTTACAAGTCAGTACTATATCTTAAAACAAGGTCCTATGCAAGTCAAAACTATGCAACAGAAGTATACAACCGACATGTATGAAGGGATGTTAGCTGAAACTGTTATGGCGCATGGAAATAATGATGAGGTCATCAACGCTTATTTCGCTCGTCCTCTGGGGAGGGGACCTTTTCCGGGCATTGTATTGATTCACCATGCACCGGGATGGGATGAGATTTACAAAGAATTCACCCGCAAGTTTGCTTATCATGGTTACCTCTCAATTTGCCCCAACATTTACTTCCGATTCGGTCACGGTTCTCCTGATGAAGTTGCTACGAAAGTTCGTGCAGCAGGAGGTGTCGCAGATTTAGAGGTGATAGGCGATGTGCAAGGATCGATTGATTACTTGAGGTCTCTTCCCATGTGCAGTGGCAAAGTGGGAGTAATCGGTAGTTGCTCGGGAGGGAGACACACTTACCTCGTAGCCTGCCGCGGGAAAGGAGTAGACGCAGCTGTCGACCTTTGGGGAGGGAGAGTTGTTATGTCAAAGGAGGAACTAACACCAAAGACTCCTGTGGCTCCAATAGACTATACAAAGGACCTATCATGTCCTCTGCTTGGCCTCTTTGGTGAGGAAGACAAATCTCCTACGCCAGCTCAAGTAGCCCAGCAGGAAGAGGAACTCAAGAAATATGGAAAGAACTACGAGTTCCACATGTATCCGAAAGCGGGTCACGGTTTCTTCTACTACGATAGAGCTGCATATAGGCAGGAGCAGGCAGTTGACGGATGGCAAAAAGTCTTTGCCTTCCTTGGAAGGTATCTTTCTTCCTAGTTTCAAATATGGTGAAAGATGAATTGTCATGCACAGGCATCGTGGAGAGTTCCAAAACTTTTGACAGCGCCGCAGATGGAAAACAGGGTTGGTTTAAGCTCGGCAAAGTCGTGGTAACACTTGACAGTGGCATCCATACACCTGCCCAGTATGCACTGAGCATAGATTTTGTCGGTGAATCGCAAGATACGAAGACTACAGTAGAGCTCAGCCCAACGTCTGCGAAGGAGCTTGTGCATAGTATCCAAACTGCCTTGTCCCAAGGAGTCAAAATGGGGCTCCTTGAGGAAGGTTAGAGAGAGGCAAGGGCTCATAGTTCTCCCCTCACAATTTGAATCTAGGAACAATAACGCAATGAAAAAGTCAAATTATTGTCCCCGCGTCAATCAAAATGTCCAAGTTATGGGACAGGAATAATCTGACGAACTCCAAGACTTACACGATGAGGCTTATCATTCCTTTCAATCCTACTTTAGTACGATTCTAACGAAAGAGACGAAGAAGGAGCCATCCAAGACGGAGATAATTTTCCTACGCGATTTCGTGACGGGATCGGAGGAAAGGCGATACTGGCTCGATGATTTAATTCCAAAAAGCAAAGCTGAGCGCTCTAGCCCTTACTATTGACGCAGTTATCCTGTCCAAATTCACCAAGCTCGGTATGAAGATTCCCTTTGCCTCAAAACATCCTCAACCGATCTAGTTATTATGCCTCGTTGAGACTTATCTGCAACTCAGCAAATCTAGTGCTGAACGAACTGGTGTGGCGCAAAGTATGCAGGATCGCAAGGATAATTTGGAAAACAAGAAAGCAGTCATACTCATGGCTTATGGCAGCCCTGATAGAGATGAGGATGTCGAGAGTTACTATACCCACATCAGAGGTGGAAGGAAACCTACTCAGGAAGAGCTTGAGAACCTGAAAACCAGGTACAAGATGATCGGCGGACAATCCCCGCTTCTTAGAGTAACCAACTCAACTGCCAAAAAACTTCAGGAACGATTGAACGAAAGAAAAGAAAGTATACAGGTATATGCTGGAATGAAACACTGGCATCCGTTCATCGCTGAAACTTTCGAAGAGATATCAAAAGACGGGATTACTCAATTGACTGCAGTTGCGCTTGCTCCTCACTACTCAAAAATGAGCATCGGGAGTTACCAGGACGCCGTGAAAAAAGCAAACGAAGAACATGGAAATAAGATTACCCTCAAATTCGTAGACAATTGGCATCTCGACCCTGTTTTCATCGAAAAATGGAAGGAGAGGATCAACGAAGCTTGCGAAAAGAAATTCTCCAACATAGATAGAAAGGATATTTTCTTTTTGTTTACGGCTCATTCGCTGCCTGAAAGGATTCAAAGTTGGAATGACCCTTACAAAAATCAGCTTTTAGAAACTGCAAAGAAGCTTACGTCAGAGCTCAAACTGGAGCAAAAACAACAGGGATTTGCTTTTCAAAGCGCGGGACATACTTCAGAGCCTTGGCTCGGTCCAGATATTTTGGAAAAGATCAAGGAACTAGATGCAGGAGGCTGGAAGAATATACTTGTCGCCCCTATAGGATTTGTGTCAGATCATCTTGAGATTTTGTTTGACATTGACGTCGAAGCAAAGGAGCTTGCAAAGTCACTTGGGATTGTCCTTGAGCGAACTGATTCCTTCAATGACACTGACGATTTCATCGACGTCCTAGAGTCTGTAGTAAGTCAAACTTGAAACCTAACAACGCTCTCCTTTCATGGAGCGGTGGAAAGGATAGCTCACTCGCTCTTTACGAATTAAGAGAGAATGAGAAATTCAAAGACTTGCAAGTCAAAGCACTTCTCACAACCTTCACCCGTGATTACAATAGAATCAGTATGCATGGCGTTAGAAGAGAACTTGTCCTTGCGCAGTCCACCTCGATAGGACTACCAATCGAAGAAGTATGGATTCCTTCAAAGGCTACAAATGAAATCTATCAGTCAGAGACTATCAAATCAATAATGAAATGGAAAGAAAAAGAAGACACCTCAAGCATAGTGTTTGGCGATCTCTTCCTCGAAGACATTCGAGCCTACAGGGAGAAATTTCTTCGAGAAATCGGAATCGAGTGCGTCTTTCCTTTGTGGAAAAAAGACACTAGCGAACTAGCTCGATTGTTCCTAGATTATGGTTTCAAAGCTATAATTTGCACTGTAGATCCTAAGAAACTAGATCCAGAGTTCTGCGGAAGAGATTACGATCACGAATTCTTATCGGATATTCCAGAAAGTGTGGATCCTTGCGGAGAAAATGGAGAGTTTCACACATTTGTTTACGGTGGCCCGATATTCAAAGAAAAGGTACAAGTGATGGTCGGTGACATCGTTGAGAGAGAGGGATTTTATTTTGCAGATATACTTCCAAAATCTCAAACTGTTTGAACTAGGACCCTAGGGTCCAACGAGTAAAGTATCCGATTTCCTTCCCCAGATCACGTATCCAAGAATTACGCCGACCACGAGTGTTATTGCCCCCACGACTCCGTAGAACAAAATGCTTGTTAGAATAGCAGCGCTAGGCTGCTGAGAAAAGCTAGCAGTAATATTTTGAGGATAGTTGCCGTTTAAAACTACACTATTTTGAGAAGAAAAGCCCAAGAACTGTTCGCTTTGATTGCCCGAGTATGATACATTTTGAAACGTCACGACTATAGTCGTGCCCTGAAGAACCGGGACGAGAATCGTACTTTTATTTTGGATTATAGATTGGCTAGAGTTGAAAGATGCGATAACTAGTCCTCCATTTGCTCCCACGAGGTTGATCGCCGAGACAGCAATTTGTACGCTCATGTTTCCTTTTTCAAAAGCCACAGATCCGGAATAGTAGATGCTATCATGGTACGTTCCTGTGTGAGTAGGTTTGAACAGAAAATCAAACCCTCCGTTTGCGTTTGTTACTTTCGAAGTTCCACTCGCAGATTCTTGAACAGGTAAGCTTGCCGCAGGTTGTACTGCAGCATTTGATGCAGCGTTCGTCGAGTAAAGAGCTTCTCCTTGCAAATCTAGATAGCCACTTGAGACCTCATTGTAATCTCCAGATACTATGAATGTAATCGGTATCGGCCAGAGCTTTTGTGAAGAGATAAAACCTGTGTTGAGATTGGATGTAGGTAAGAAAGGATTTGCGAGGTTTGGTGTTACTGCTATCCCAGAGGCTTGCTCTCCAGTGTCAGAGCCTACGGAATAAGCATCGGGCACAGGGACATAGGAGGTACCATTGTAGTACAAAAGTTCCTGAGACCCAGAAATTGAGTTAACGAAAACGCTTGAACCACCTCCGGGACCGCCAAAAACTAGCTCAAGATCGCTTGGAAGTGTAAGAGTCGTGCCGCCAGGCAAGAGCTCGCTAACTGGACTTTCACCCCCTATCTGGAAATATGAGGAAACCTTGGAGCTTTGTGGAAATAGAGTCGCGTTATCATATTGACCCGTCAAATCCTTCCCGCTTGAATCTTGAATTTGATATTGAAATGACACATCGGTCGCACCGACATTTCCTCCGATTGTCATAGTCAGCGTGACATTAAAAGGCGCGATGACCCTGAACAAAGATGAATCAACCGTAATGTACGCACATGAAGTCTGGCCGCTAAGGACGATGCATTGCACGTCCCCGGTTCCTTTGATACCACTTGAATGCATGTTGGAATTGAGAGAGGTAAAGTTCCAAATGTTATTGATCAATTGTAAAGTGTAAGAGGACAGAGTGTTCTCCGTTATTGAGAGCACGTTCTGGGTCCAATAAGTACCGAGACTTCCAAGCCAAAGAACAGAGTTCTCTTGCAGTGTTGCATTACCCGATCCAAAATATGGTACTGCAGTTGTGCCGTTAACTAGCACAGCGGAGAAATATCCCAGTCCGATCTCTCCAAGTGAGGTTAAACCTCTTACGCTATTTGTTCGCACTATACTCCCATTTGATCCATAGGAAGCGATTCCCGTAGGAGCAAATCCTGAAATTGGCTGAACATCCTGCAACCTAGTCTCCTTTGGAAAGAAGGCGTCTTTGAGGAAAGTATTCGATTCGTTGTTTGTTAGATGATTGATCAAGTGGTCTGGAGATTTGGAACTTGCGGAATAACCTTGAGCAGTTTCTCCAGTCAAAGCAGAAAATGAAAACAAAATCAAAATCAGAATTGCTACGAGTATAGCATAGCGGCCTTTCATATCTTCGGATTCCTACCGCTCCTCGGCCTTTTGAATCTTTTAACTGTTGAAAGTAACAACATCCAACTTATGAAGAAATGCCTGATTGGTCATTGCGACTTTCACGAATCATATGCTATATTGAAATGATGATATTCTGCGCAGCAGCACAACAGCAAGCTCGCAAATGCGAAAAATTCCTTTAGTTCTGACATATGAGTCGAGTAAGTTATTGTCAATTCAAACGATTGGGATTTCTATTGCCTTAAAAACCATCTAACTAAAATAATTGCTGAAAAGCAAAAGCTTCTAGGGAACAGGCGATGACAAAAGACTCTCGGCGACTACCACAATCTACGATTGATGCCGATGCACTCTTACGAATTGCCAATATACTTCAGACTTACCCTATTGGAATCAAAGTTCGTGACTTAATTAGAGAATTAGGACTATCTCGTCTGACCTTGCTCAAATGGCTTCACCGGATGGAGGATGAGGGATTACTCTACAGAACCTATGCCATGGGGGGGAAGAGAGGAAGACCAGAAGTCCTTTATCACTTAAGCAAGGATTCCGTGAGATCTCTGTCTAATGCAAGAGGCACTTTTGTCCTCACAGGGATTGGCAACCATGAGGGACTTGGGAGATATCATATTTTAGAAAGCACTGCTGATTTTACAAAGATCAACAAGTCACTAATCGAACTGGATGAAAAGATATTTGCTTCATCGATAGTTAACAAGACCGGAACTCTCCTAACACGTTCCGTCAGGCGAGGCTATGAGGATAGACTCGATCTGGACAAAGAGACCGCTGAAAAGTGGGGTGCGTGGGCTGCAATTATTTCAGCCGTTGGAGAGCAAGAAGGCAAGATATTATCCGAGTTAGAATACATAGCAATCGGACACAAGGATTTCAAGGGTCTAATTATCCCCTTTACAAAACTCGGACTGATGGTCAGGTTGACAATTGAAAAAAATACTGACCCCATAAACATCACAGAAATGGTTAGAAAATTTTTGAATCATTTAGTTCGTTATTGATTTCAACATTCTTTGTGGTCGGATACAGATTAAAGTTTATTTGAGTTAATCTCCCGCATTCACGAACCTAATATATTGGCCTCGGCAGACTCTGATTGACTAAGAAAATTGTTCAGAATTAGGCTGCCTCTGAAAATATTGATACCTCTACTGGCGATCTCGATCTTTTCGATAGCCTCGTTCGCCGCATCAGTTTCGGTAACACAATCGACAAATCAGGCTGTCAACGGTGTTTATTACAACGTCGCTGGCGGCTTTACGGCAGCATCTAACGGTTTTCAAGTTGTGCAAGCCACCGGTTCTGCCTCGACTCTACCATGCACGTGGTCAAGCGGTGGAACATGCCAAACTGCTCTAACAGCAGGCGACTGGCAGTATTCTGTTACCCTTACGATCAATTCTGGTGCCACCGCAAGTCATACTTACACGCTGACCGTGCAGTGGAATACGGGAAGCGGATATAGCACTCTCGGAACGCTTACTGTGACGACTCCTTCAACCATCACTGCGGGACAAACTATGACATTCCTTATTGATACAGCGGGACAGTCTTTCACTGCTCCGGCAGGAATAATAATCACTGTCGCCTAAACGAAGAGCAAGGAAGAGAAAACACAAAGACACTTGTGCTGGAACGGCCGTTCCTTCTCTCTCGTTTTTGTCTTGTCTGAAAGCAGATGCCAAGCAGGGAGAATTGAAAGAATAATGGTGACAAAGTCTCTTCTTTTCGTTTTTCTAATCGTGATTAGCATATTTGGAATTTCTTCCTTTGCGGCATCAGTGAATGTAACTAGAGCCACGTATCAAGCAGAAATCGGAGCACTTGTTTATGTCTACTTTGAGACGGCGAATGGCGGAACAACCACGCCAGCAACGAATACCGCTCAGACACAATCTTCAAGCAGCGGCTCCTTTAAAGTCTCTAAGGGAAGTTCAACCTATCTATGGAGTCCTCAGTTTGCTAGCACCGCAACTGTAAGTCAGGGTACTTGGGTACTTGACTTGTGGGCGTCCTGCACAACCGCAGGCACAATCTCTGTTTCGATTTACACAACAACCTCCAGTGGAACCTCTCAAAGTACAATATTAAACGGTGGCACTACCAGTATCGTGCCAACTTCTGAAACCCAAATAGTCAACAGCTTTTCTGGAAGTCAGGGCACTATTCCCGCTAGCGGATACATTGAGATGGTTCTAACGGTCTCAAGAACCTGTACGATTTATTGGGGCAGTGGCTCACAGACGAACTTCCAAGTGCCTTTCAGCACTTTGTCGACCTAAACAGACGAGGTAAGTA
>JARCRS010000061.1 GCA_029850555.1 archaeon
TCAGAAAGTTCTCTACGAGAAAATCACGGAGCTGGATGGCTGTATGCTCTTTTGGGACTGGAGTCCGGCGATTGTTTGTAGATCCTGGTATACTTCGAGATATTTGAAACCTTTTGCAGAGGTCTTGTAAAGACGAGTTGGTCCGTCCTCCACAAATATCTCTTCAATGAGCCCAGACTTCATGAGAAAATTGAGATATTGAGTCACTACCATGTAACTCAGGTTCGCCTTGTACATCAGATGTGTCTTTAAGGCTCCGTTTCTCCCGATATCCAGAATGTTTGAGACTATCTCCATTCTGTTTCTGTTCTTGAACTTTGTCTGAGGACTAGGGGGCTGCACGTTGACTGAAGTTTGATTAATTTCGAAAACCGTCGACATATTATATCTAGTTTCTCTAGGTGAACTAACCTGATATTTGAAAGCTAAGATTATTCTAGCATCAAATAAGTACATCAGCACCTTTTGTATTTTCTTCTAGGGATCGAAAAACTGGCCCCCGGCTCAAAAAAAGGAATTCCGAAGCTCTTTTTTAATCTCGTTTGATAAGCCTAGCTTGCTCAAGAACGTCGCCATGACCCCGAGTAAAATCATCAGGTTTTAGCCTATCTCGTTGGACAAATCGCAGCTCTTGAAACCACTCTGGCACTTTGACAGCTTCTCGTAACCGTAGTTCGTAAAGAAAACAAATGTCCCAATGCGGGGGCTGGTCTAGATCTTTTGGATCTCCCCGGAGGTGTGATTGTGCGTCGATCAATCTTATATTTTCTTTGTTTGCTGAAACCTGAGCTTGTTGAGTTGCTACTCGATACGCTGCGTCCAAAGGGGATTCATACCACGCAAGGTGCGAGGCGGGGAGTACGTACTTTCCACTTGATGCGAGTGTCGGCGCAAATTTCTCCCCTACGAAGAAACGTTCTGTCCAGATCTCTGGCTTGTTCATCTTCCCAACAAGAATATCATTTCCGTTGCTTGTAATCACAAGGAACGAGGAAAGACATGTTCCTCCAGGTGTAACATTATTTGGATCAAATAATGCTTTTTTATTGTTAGGCAAGGATTTCTCTTGTGACAATTTTGTTTATTCCCCAGACTTGCTATTCAGAAATTTTGAAACATAAAAACTTGAGACTTTTTAATGTGCGCTTGAGGCAATTCACTAATTGCGCGTTCTTTTCCCACTTGCGAAAATCAGAGCTAGTCCTATTACGGCCACGAACGCAAGAGGGATCCCCGTTAGTAGAAGGTAGATTAATTCCGGAGTGGAAGTAGTAGCCGCGCTTTCGTTAATAGCATTGACAATTGAAAATGCTGTTGCGATTCCCAGTCCCACGATAGCTACCATAGTCCAAATTTTTGCCTTTCGCGACCTCTTCTGCGGATAGCTTGTCATAGAAAAACCGACTACAAGGCTCAATAAATCTCTCTACAAAAATACTTTCTCTCTTCTTTTGCAATGCCTCCTTCATCCAGGTAGGCAGAAGGATTTTTACGTTCCAAGTCACGCGAAGGTCAGAGTTCGAGCTATAAGCTAAGCTCTAGAATTGAAAAAATTAGAGGATTGCCGCAATTGTTACAGTCTCATTACCGGAGATCTGGCGTGTTGCGCCGTCTATTCCAATCCCTCCCATTCTTCGGGGTTGTTTCTTTTATATTCCTGGTAGCTTATCCCCCTTTCGAAGTCCTAACTGAAACTAATCTCTCAATCCATATGTTGCAGCACGTACTCATTGTCCTTTCCGGTGTGTTCATCGCGTACCCCCTTTACAAAGCAGGAAAATTTGATTCAATAAAAAGCACTAGAGCCGGCATTCTAGGGTTCGTTGCGCTCTCAGCCATTGTCGTATTCTGGCATTTTCCAGTGGCATGGGATGCCGCTGTTCTGAATCCAGCGATTCACGTGTTAGAGCATTTTTTCTTCCTGCTGGCGGGACTCATGATAGGCGCATTCATTCCAATGTTGCCTGACAATTTCAAGATGCTGGCGTTCGCTCTTGCTCTTTCTGCGCATATGTTCTACGGTTTTTTTCTTTACCTGACACCGACCGCTATCTATCCTGTGTATCCTGCGTCTCAGCAGGCGACTCTGGGGCTTTGGCTCTTCGCTCCTTCTCCTGCGTTCTTCATAGGGTTCTTGTACTTCACATTGACGCGTGAGAGCAGAAGATTAGATGCAGACGCGATGGCGCGCAAAGGACTGCCATCCAAGAATAGGGCTTCGAAGATCTTTCATTTATTTACAACAGGAGCATCTGTATCGATGATTGTACTTTTAGTAGGATATTTTGCGATAACCGCGTCTACATTGTATGCATTCCACAGTCAAGCCCAAGGTGACTCTGTGGTTTACATAGCGGAGACTCCCGTCAGCTGGCAGTATTCGCCTCAGAATATTCTAGTTGTGATCGGAATAAACAATACAGTTACATGGGTGAGCCACTCATTTACCGAAGATACAGTGACTGGCGGATCAAGCGGAACTGCGGTCGCATTCGATTCCGGACCCATAACCCCTGGTCAGACTTGGTCTTACACTTTTGTTTCGCCCGGGGTCTACAATTACCACTGCCAGTACCATCCTTGGATGAAAGGAACGGTTACTGTTCTCGCTGAATCCTAGTGGTAATGAAAGATTGATGCCACCCAAGGGAAGGCAATAAATTCGTTCAAAAATACCGCCCGAGCATGTTTGGAGATTATTAGTTATAATTTGATAGATGCCGAGCTGCGCAATTTCGAGATTACTACAAAAGGCGGAGAGATGCTCGAATCAAACAAGCAGATCTGGCAAAGTATAGGCTTTAAACAAACAGACAACGCCCTTTTCTTTCCCGCTCCAAATGCTCTTGTCCCTCTCAGATTTGCCAAATTTATGAACAAAAGAAAGGTTACATTTGTCGATACAAACGACATAAATGTTGGAACGCTTATTTCTCTCGCGGCCGACCTTAAGCTTTCAAATGTTACCGTAAAACTTGCCAGTCCAAACGGAAAGTTTCCAATTTCGGATTCAGCTTTCGATGTGGTATACAGTGATCTTGGGTTCTCAAGCTTCCTTCAGGATCACAGGATCGACATTGATGCTTTGACGAAGGAACTAGTTCGGATATTGAAACCAGGAGGTAAGCTAGCTGCTCTCGATGAAAACGGAGCGCCAGTTATGTATCCATGCCCGCCAGAGATTCAGTCGATTAGAGCCAAGATAGACGCTCCAAGAGCAGATAAACTCGTCATGGGCCGCAGGATTTACAGCGTGTTCAAGACAAACGGATTGAAAAATACGAAACTAACTGGATATTCGAGATTTGTCACCGGTGATGACCGGGAACTCATGGAATCGGAGCTAGCGCGGAGAATAGCCTCAATGGATTCTTATAATTTCGAAGGGCAATCTTCCATGAAAGGCACGGTTGTTCCTCAGGAGGCTGAAAAGTACAAGGCCTGGCTGAAATCCCAGATGTCGAACGATTCCTTTCTGATTCAATTTAACCAAATTTTGGCAGTCGGAGAAAAATAGCGAGATTGAGAGCAAAAGTGATCTCGATAGCATAGTTCTCAAAAGCTACTTTTTGTCAAGACAATCTAGGAAGAATTTTTTCGCCTGCAATCCGAACGTATTTCAAATCGTAGAAACAGGGGATGAATATCAGATCTTGGATCCCAACTTGCTCATAGTTTTTGATCTGCGAAACGCAATCGTCTATGGTGCCCCTTATGGCCGAATCCGGAGTACAACCCGTCCCTTTTGGCAGGTCCATGTATCTTGAAGTAAATTCCTTTGCTATTCTGTCGCCTTCCTCGAAGCTGTTTTCGATAGCAAGAGGCACGATATTCACTCGACGAAGGGATTCTGGATTTCTGCCATTGCTCGTGGCTGATTCTTCGACTTTCTTCCACGAGTCAGAAAAACCTTGAGGCGTATAATAATACGAGATCCACCCGTCCCCTATCCTTCCTGCCCTAGCTAGAACAGAGTCAGAATATCCTCCAATTAAAAATGGAACTGGAACCTGACTCTTTGGTTCCATTGAAGCGTGTTCGAGCTTAAGACCTTCGAAATTATAGCTAACATCTTTTTCATTCAAAAGCGATTTTACAAGCTTAAACCTATTCTCGAATATCCTTCCTCTCTTTTCAAATGCCACTCCAAGTGCATCAAACTCCCGTTTGTACCAGCCGGACGCAGCTCCGATGATCAAACGACCCGCCGTCAAGTATTGGATCGTAGACATAACTTTGGCAACGATAATTGGATTACGTAAGCTTAGGACTAGAACGCTGGTCCCCAGTTTAATTTTTCTTGTCTTGGCGCCGATAGAGGCCAGCGTCGTTAGCGAATCAAGTACTGGAAAAACCTTGCGCGATCCAAGTAAGATATGGTCCCATACCCAAACAGAGTCAAACCCGAGGTCTTCAGCAGTTTCTGCCATTTGATAAATCGCAGATGGATCGGGGTCTTTTCCGGGAGGAGTAAAACTCTCTAAGGCTATTCCAAATCTCAAGTCTCTTCTTCCCTCATTGTTGGAACTCTAGCTTTGGTCTCGAGTGAAAAGACTTTTGGAGAGTGGTCTTCGCTCTTAATGGATAGTTGAATGACAAATTCATAGAATACAAGAAGACCTATTTCGGAGAAACCAAAATCTTCCAATGTCGCCTTGCGGAAAAGAAATCAAATGAACTCGTCATAATCTACGAAATCTCTGCTCCGGTGAGATTCCTTGATACGAATTTTCTCCCTGGTAGCAAATCTTACGGGTACTATTGGACAAAGAAAAACTACAACGTATACCATTGGTTGAATCCTGACGACAAGTCACTAGTCTTTTACTTCAACATCTCGAAGGATACAAAGATTTTAGACTCGAGTGTTGAGTGGCAAGACTTGATTGTCGACATTGTTGCTTTTCCAGATGGAAAAACGATGGTACTTGACGAGCACGAGGTTCCAAGAACCATGAGCGTAGATGATATCTCGATAATCGAAAAAACAAAGGACGAAATTTTCTCGAATCTGAAACAAATAATCGGGGAGCTTGAGCGCAGAACATCAGTCTTTGTTCAAAGCCTTTCTTAGATGCCAAAGATTTCGATTTCCTAGTTGCTTTGGAAAAATGTTTTAAAGTACATGCATCAAATTTATGTTTCAAGAAATTGTCAGAGCGACCGAGCACAAAAACCCCTCTCGAGCTTGCGGACTCGCTCGATCGGATTCTTCATAACGTTACCAATAACCAGCAGGTAGTCTTTGGAAGATTAGAACTGCTACTTGAAAGAGATGACATTGATGATCAGACTAAACAAGAGCTAAAGCAAGTATTCCGCGCTGTTGAAGAAAATAATGATCTCATTACTCAAGTAAAGAAGAAAGTTAATGAGATGCGAGAAGTCTAACTACTGCCCAAGTTCTTCGCTTTGTCCTGAAGATTCTTAAAGTAAACGCATTTTGAATTGAGTAGGCATTTTGAGCATAGAGGTGAGCGTGCAAAACAAATCTGTCGTCCGTGAAATATCAAGAGTATCGATAATCTCGGCCACAAATTTTTGGGAGTTATTTTCATAAGATCTATCTCGATCTTCTCAGGAGTGGCGGACTGGCTCAGTCCTATGCGTCTTGAGAGTCGAAAGACATGAGTGTCAACTGCGATGCCTTCGATTTTCCCGTATCCAGCGCTTAACACAATGTTTGCTGTTTTGCGACCTATTCCCGGAAGTGTAAGCAGCGTTTCCATGGAATCAGGAACCTCCCCATGGAAATCCTCGATGATATGCTTTGAAATTTCTTTGATTCTTCTTGCTTTAACATGAAAAAATCCCGATGACTTGACTAAACGCTCCAATTCCCTGATAGGAGCTCTTGACATCGACTTGGCATCAGGAAATTGTGCAAACAGTTTGGGAGTGACCTTGTTGATCTGAACATCTGTCGATTGTGCGGAAAGCACTGTCGCAACTAGCAATTGAAATGGATTTTCGTGAGAAAGATGAGTTCTGATTTTGGGATAAATTTCATCAAGAAGATCTACGACCTCCTTTCCAGTCATGGAGGGAGTATAGTTCAAACTCTGTTTAGATTCCATTCAATTTCTCTCTTGCGTACAATCTTTGCTATAAGCACTCCAGAATGAAGGTTTCCGCAAGAGAGCTAGATTTAACAGCAACCGCCATCACAACCTCGTAGTTATGGTAGAAAAGGAAGGCATACTCTGGGAACCTAGAAACAATGGCAGGATAGTTTGCAATGCCTGCTATAGAAGATGCATAATTCCCAACGGATCTCATGGTTTTTGTTATGTACGAAAAAATGTGGGAGGTAAACTCTACCTTTCGGTATATGGCAGATTAGCAGCAATGCAGGTCGATCCAATAGAGAAGAAGCCATTCAATCACTTCTATCCTGGGACATATATCTTCACAGTCGGAACAGTATCTTGTAATTGGCACTGTCACCCCGCAGGAACAAAAATACTTCTAGCAAATGGAAAGACTAAGAATGTGGAAGAGCTGAAGCCGAATGATGCTCTCTGGTCGTACGACCTCGATTTAGAAAATATTCAGGGTTCGAGACCAACTCCAAATATAATTAGCGAAATCAGGACTCGGGAAGCCGAGCTATGGGAGATTTGGTGGGGAACTCAGAAGAGAAAGAAACGTAAGACGCTGATTACTGGAGATCATCCCGTCCTTACGGAGGCAGGGTGGAAATTTGCAAAGGACATAAAACGCGGAGATCGTGTTCTAAGAGTATGGGTCAATGATAGCCCGCAAAGAAAAGCAAACCAAAGACTAGCTCTATTTTCCTGCAAGAAATGTGGTGAAATATTAGACGGAGTTCTGGCATGGATAGTTCACCGAAACAAGTGTTATGCTAGCGAGCAAGTGATGCCCGTACACCAGAGAGTAGCAAACCGCCATATGATGTTGACGCACAATCCGATGAAACTTCCAGAGGCAGTTGCGAAGATGAAAGCCACGGTGAAATTTAAGCTCGCTACTGATCCAAATTACGGTCTCCACAAGAATATAGAAAGGTTCAGGAAATCGCTGCACGCGCGGCCCTCGAAAGGACAACTAATCTTGTATGAAATCCTGAACGAGCTGGGGATAAACTATGAGCGAGAATATGTATGGAAACCCCTGCAACAACTCTTGGATTCACAGAATACATACATTATGGACGCTGCGCTCTTGGAACAGAAAATTGATGTTGAAGTTGATGGCTGGTGGCACTTTAATGACGAACGAATTAAGAGCCGAGACAAAATCAGAGATCTTACTCTTCGAATGAACGGATGGAAAGTGCTCCGCATTCCTGGCTCGACAATCTACAACCACGCTGAACAGATCAAACACCTACTTCTCGAGAACATCAAACTGCCCGTCATGGAAAATGATAAACAATGGGTTCAAGTTCTGGCTGTGAGATCAACGGGGAAGATTACCACCGTCTTTGGACTTGAATGCGTTCCTAATCATACATACGTTGCAGATGGACTACTAGTACATAATTGCTTATTCTGTCAAAATCATTCCATCAGCAAGGAGACTGAAGTCTATGGCGAAGACGTGAAACCCGAACAAGTACCTAGACTCGCAACTATGTACGATTGTCAGGGCGTGGGATTTAGTTACAACGAACCAACAATTTTTGTGGAATATGTGATTGACGCTGCAAAGGCGGCCCATGAAAAGGGCAAGTACACCGCCTTTGTCACGAACGGGTATGGGACGGAAGAAGCAGTTAGAGCGATCAAGGGGTACGTGGACGCAGTCGTCGTCGATTACAAAGGAAACGGAGAAGAGTTGTTTCAAAAAAGGCAGACAATGATCGTAAGCGCCGAGCCAATTAAACAGACCCTACTAGAGCTAAAGAGACAACGAATCCACACTGAGCTCACTGACCTAATAATACCTCAAGTAGGGGAGAATCTTGATGAGGCAGGAAAGCTTTGCAAGTGGCTTTATGATAATCTCGGACCTGACGTGCCTATTCAGTTTACCGCGTTCCATCCCGACTACAAGATGCTAAGCGTTCCTCCAACTCCTTACGAGCTCCTCGAAAAACACTACAAAATTGCAAAGAAGGCGGGTTTGAATTACGTGTATGTTGGAAATATCCCCGGGAATCCCTATAATCACACCTATTGTCCTGGATGCAGCGAAAAAGCAATCGAAAGAGATGGTTTTACAATTACAGGGTGGAACCTTGATAACAAGTACAATTGCAAAAACTGTGGATATCATATCCCGGTTACGGGAGAGCGTGCAAAACGCTTCAGGTACAGAGAGATTGAAGCGATTCCGATATTCTCTGCGGGCATAAGCTAGAGAAAAAAAATTGAGTGTTCTTTTTCGTTTAGGTTGATTTCGTTTCGACCGATATCGAATCTAAGTTAATAAGAGAGTTCTGAATATTTATCCTGAAAGGTTGAAGCAAAAATGTGCTATGATGTAATCGCGTGTCCAACCTGCGGGGAATGGCTCGATGAATTCAGCGCCTCTACCCACGAATGCAAACTCGTAAAGAGAGAGGAGCTCGTAGAAAAACCAATCCAACTAGTGACAGCGAAGAGGACTCGAAGGTAGAGCTTCAAGTCTTCGTTCCTTTCCATTTTCTTTTTACTTTGAGAAAAGAGAGTTATTTTCATTTTGAAAATTGATATCGTAGAGAAGGAAAGTCCAGATCTCTCGAATCCTCTATTCATTTGCGGATTGCCTGGCTCAGCACTCGTGGGAAAACTTGCCGTGGATCACCTTGTTCAAGAGCTTCCCTGCGAACACATGGCAGAAGTTTATCTCGATGGGATGGCGCCTCAGGTTTTCATTGAAACTGACGGGACAGTATCTTCGCTGAACAACGATCTTTTCTTCTGGAAAAGTAGGATGAAAAGCGTTCCAGACTTAATACTTTACACTGCTGATGCACAACCTGCTACTCAGGAAGCGGAGTACTTACTCTCGGAGACCGTGATTAACTACGTCTCGAAGAAATTCAAGTCTAGTCAGATGATAACGCTTGGTGCTTTTGTGACGGGTGGTTTTTCGAAGGATCCGAAGGTCTATGCTGCAGCGACAGATGAGTCGCTAGTTAAGAACGCCTCTAGCAAAGGTTACGAAGTCATGACTGAAGGCTCCATAACCGGAATGAATGGTATACTTTTGGGAATCGCAAAACTAAACGGCATGAAGGGGTACGCGTTGCTTGGCGAAACTTCCGGATATGCTCTTGACCCGAAGGCCTCTGCTGCTTTGCTTATGGCGCTTGAAAAACTGGTCGGAGTAAAGGTAGACCTAAAGGAACTCAATGAAAGAGCGAAAGAAGCCCAAAGCGTTCTTCAAAGTGTCGAGACCTTGAGAAGACAGCAAGCTAGAGAAACCGGAGAGCAATCTGAAGAAACAAATGAAAACGACGACAAGAAGAAACTGGGGTACATCAGCTAACCATTCGGTAGCGGTGGATGTATCCTCTCTCCAGTTTCTTCGTCTTCGATTATAATCGCGCCAGTCGGACACATCTGTGCCGCTTGTAGTATCTCATCGTTACTAGCACCAAAAGGATCTACCACATATGCAAGCGGAGCAAGAAGAGAGGGAGTATTCTGTTTCTTTAGTTGGAAAACTTTGGGAGCGAGTTCAACGCAAACTGCGTTTGCAATGCAAATATCTTCGTCAACTCTTATTCGTATCGAATGCAGCTCTCTTTTTTTCAAAGTTAAAGGTTCGTACATGTAACCCAAGTAAAATGCGGCGATTCCAACTGCGTCCATCGCTCCGCCGTATTCTTTGGCCGAATTGCTCGTGACTGTCACCATTCCCGTGAATATCTCACCGTAGCAGGTGTAATCCGGGCTTCCGGAGAAACAGACTACGTTATCTGCCGTTCCGTTAAACAGAGGCTTTGCAATTATTGCGGCTTGGTCTGCGGAAATGAATCCTTGCGTCCCGTTTGTTATAGAAATGTAGACAGGTTGAGGGATTCTCTGGTAGTTCGGAGTGTTTATCGGCACAAAACCATAAACGGTAAAAGCTATTCCCATTATGAGAACAATTATTCCAATATAGACCAGAGGATCTTTGGATCTAAAATAACCCAGTCCTTTTCTTTTGGAATTTTGTTCATCGTTGTCCGATGACATTTGGGCGATCTTGGATCGTCAAAATGCTTGATATAAGAATTGACACTTAAGCACACTCCTTTTAGAGTAGCTTAAACAATGTTTGAAATTCGGACTTGACCGTTCAGACAAGCAAAAAGTACAAAATTGCTCCAGAAATTAAAATCTTCAGAAACACCAGAAGCGGAACTTATTCATTCAAAGACATTTTCGTCGGCTTTGAAAAACTGGAGGTCGTAAGAGGAATTTTTGGCGAAAAGACCAGCCAATTCTTATCAAAACTCAAGGTGGAAGTCTTTCCGCGGGAAGGATACATGGGAGTCTCTGATGAGGACGGGCACATCTTTGCTAGCCAGTACTATATCAGCCAAGGAGAATTGTGGTCAGTCTATCTAGACACGATTCACGAACTTGTTCACGTCAGACAGTTTAAGGAAGGAAAGAATCTGTTTGACCCAGCATTCTCCTATGTTGATCGGCCTACCGAAATTGAAGCTTATCAGACAGGAGCACGGGAGGCAAGGAGAATAGGCCTTACAGACGAAGAGATATTCGAATATCTTGAAGTTCCCTGGATAACGAAAGCTGAACATATTCGACTCGCAAAGAAGTGCGATCTGCTCATAGATGATCTAAGTCTAAAGAACAACAAACGTTGAAACGATAGCTTAGAAATAGAAATTATTTCTTTTTCATTTTGGCTCTTATTTTTTCGGCTATCTCTTCCATTTCTTCGTTAGGCAGCCGTGTTCTGTCCATCCACTTTCCTTTATCCGAGAGCTTCACTGGAATCGTATGAATATGGACATGTGGCACGACTTGATTAGCCGCTTCGCCGTTGTTTTGGACAAATCGAAAACCATCTGCTTCTGTTGCTGCCACCACAGCTTTGGATACAATAGACGCGACCGTAAACAGGCCTCCAATCTCCTCCTCGCTCATATCCCAGACTGTCTCACCGTGTTTCTTCGGGCACACAAGGGTATGACCCCTACTGAAAGGAAAAGCATCCAAGAATGCGATGTAATTGTCATCTTGATAGACGATGAATGAGGGCAATTGTCCGCTTACGATCTTACAAAAAACGCAGCTCTCTTGAGCGACACTTGACGGAGCTATTGTTTTGGGCTGCTTGATGCTCAAGATCGATTCCGCGACTCGCTAGTTCATTTTGTTTTTCTAAACCTTTCCGAAGGAAAGAGAACTTCAAGAAACTAATGTAAATGTTCCGTTTAGCAATACTGGCTGATAAGTTCCAGTAGAACTTCCAATATAGTTTACATCTATTGTAGAAACTAGTATCCTGATTTGAATAGTATGATTACCAAGCGGACTTGACAGGTTGGGGATCACAAAGGAATACGTTTGTAGATTTGATATGAGCTTTGAGCTTACATCAATCGAGTTGTCAACTGTACCGTCGATGAACAGCGAAGAGCTTTGCAGGGCTAGAGCAACTCCTCTTGTGAAAATAGAAGTAACTTGTTGATTAACTAGGGCACAATACACTTCAATCCTAGTCGGACTCCCGCTTGTCAAGTTTTGGCTATAGTCCAATCCAAATTCAAAAGAGTAACTCCCGGATCCGTCGCTGATATTATAACTTGCAACATCTTTTGAGAAACCGAAGAGCCCGCTTTGAAGCTGGCCCTTGGACTGCACTGGAAGTGGAGATGGCGACGTTACTGTCCAGATAACTAGCCCTATAACTATCAGTGAAACAATAACAAGTATTGCTATTTTGATTGCCTTTCGAAACTTCATGGAATGGTCGACGGGTGGAGAAAAGATTTGTTTTCAAACGTGTCCGTCTGACTCTTTAAGATTGACTTCCCTGAGACAAAAGATTCGAACTCGGAGCAGCTCTTATAGAGCGCGATGGGGAAACTATGTGGAAGCAGGTGTAAGGCGTCTCGCAAGCTATAGAAGTCGAAAAGGAAGCGCTTCAAGAGCTTGCAAGAAGACTCGAAGAACTTGAATCAAAGGGGAAGGAGCTCGATCAGAGAGAATTATGGAAGGTCAAACTTTCAATATGCGCAGAATACGGCATCAAACGTGTACCAAAGAATTCAGAAATTCTAGAGCTAATGTCTTCACCTATGAAGGCGGTCTTTGAGTCTAAACTTCGAAGAAAGAGCATTCGAACACGATCAGGGATAGCTGTCGTGACGGCGATCACAAAACCTTTCGATTGCCCTCACGGTACTTGCACTTTCTGTCCGGGCGGAGTGCGCTTTGGAACACCGCAAAGCTACACAAAGGAATCTCCGGCGGCTTCGTTTGGTCTTACCAGAGATTTTGACTCTGAAAAGCAAGTCCACGATTCTCTAGAAATTCTAGAACGCAACGGACACGATACTAGCAAAGTAGAGATGATACTGCTTGGCGGGACTATATTGGCGATGCCATCTGAATACCAAACGGATTTCGTAAAGAAAAGCTATGATGCTTTGAATCAAAAGGATTCTCTTTCGCTTTCAGAAGCAATTAAGGAAAATGAGTATGCCAGACATAGATGTGTTGGACTAACAATCGAGACAAAACCTGATTGGTGCAAGGAAGAGCATGTCGATAGACTCTTGTCGTACGGAACAACACGGGTCGAGATCGGAGTCCAGTCACTTCGGGACGATGTTCTACGTTATGTGAACCGGGGCCACAATCTGCAAGATACCTATGATTCGTTTGGAACGGCAAGGGACTCTGCACTTAAAATTGTGGCGCATATGATGCCGGGACTTCCTCTCTCGGATCCTGATAAAGATCATCAGGACCTACTTGCTCTAATCAACGATGATCGTCTGAAACCGGATATGCTCAAGATATATCCAACGCTTCTTGTTGAAGGAACTGCGCTATACAACCAGTACAAAATAGGAAAATACAGGCCCTACGAGCTTGAAGAAATAATCGAAATTCTTGTTCGGTTCAAAAGGCAGGTCCCTCCATGGCTACGAATAATGAGGATCCAAAGGGAGATTCCAAAACACGAGATAGCTGACGGGGCAAAAGCGGGAAACCTTCGGCAGCTAGTTCTTGATGAAATGCAGAGAAGAGGACTTGCCTGTCAATGCATTCGATGTAGAGAAATCGGGCATCGTAAAGATAGCGCAAGTGCTACTTCTGCTCCGACACTCAAACGAATAGACTACGAAGCCTCAGGAGGGCAAGAAATCTTTCTTTCTTATGAAGACGAAGCCTCAAATGCACTCTATGGATTCCTTAGAATGCGGATACCCTCTGGAAACGAGCACAGATCTGAAATCAAGGGGGCAAAGAGTGCTTTGGTCAGAGAACTGCACGTTTATGGCACGGTCGTGCCGGTCGGGCAAGAAACTAGAACCCTTGAACAAACTCAGCATCGAGGCCTTGGGTCTAGGCTGCTCCAAGAGTCGGAAGAAATAGCTAGAACTGAATTTCACAAAAAGAAACATGTCGTAATTTCGGCCTCCGGCACAAGAGAGTATTATCGAAAGCGGGGATACAAGGACGATGGAGCCTACGTATCAAAGAACCTCTAGTTAGCCACGGAAAATCGGATACTCTGCTCATCGGAAAAGCAACAGCTTCTCCTCTTTACGTGTAGAATCATCTGGCTCTCCCTTGGCTGACGACCCAATCTTTTCATACTGATACAACATATGGCATTGAGAAGCACTTGGCAACTTTACAGGAGACAGTCCCATTCAGGATTTCAGAACTTTTCAGAGACTGCTATTCGGAGATCGAAGGACTGCCAGAGTTCAAACTTTTCATTGATGGGAACTGGCAAAATTCAAACAGTGGAAAGACTCTAGACGTCGACTCTCCGATAGATCAAAAAGTCATCGCGAGAGTGCAAAACGCAGATAGTTCCGATGTTGAAATGGCTGTCAATGCCGCTTTCAATGCTAGAAGAAAGATACGCGATATTTCTGCGATTGACAGAATCGATATGCTGAACCGAGCGAGACATATTCTCGAAGAGCACAGGCAGGACTTCATCAACACTCTCATCTATGAAGCTGGCAAACCTATCAGCTCCGCTGCAGGTGAAGTGAGAGCAGCGGCAAATAGGATCAAAATGACGATGGAAGAAGCCAGGAGTATCTTTGGAGAGTATGTTCCAGGCGACTGGTCTGAGGATACAATGGCAAAATTTGCCCTTGTGATTCACGAACCTGTTGGGATTGTGGCTTGCATCACTCCTTTCAATTACCCGCTTTTTTCTGTAGTGGCTAAAGTTATTCCTGCACTTGTTTCGGGCAACGTGGCAATTGTAAAGCCGGCAAGCGAAGATCCCATTGTGTCTCTGCTGCTTGCACGAGTCCTTCAAGAATCTGGACTGCCTGAAGGTGTTCTAAATGTCGTGACCGGATCTGGTGCGAATGTTGGAAATCCGTTGGTAAGTCATAAGCTCGTGAATTTGGTGACTCTTACTGGGAGTACGGAGACGGGGCAAAATATCGCAAAGCTCGCAAGCATGAAGCGATTACATCTCGAGCTTGGAGGAAAAGGCTCAGCCATAGTTGCTTCTGATGCGGATCTCGATTTAGCAGCAAAGAAAGTTCTTGAAGGTTCCCTCAAATTTTCAGGACAAAGGTGCGATGCGATAAGCAGGGCTTTGGTCGAATCATCAGTGTACGATGGCTTCATCTCTATTCTCCTAAAAGAATCTGAATCATGGAGAGTGGGAGATCCACGCGACAACAAGGTCAATCTCGGCCCTCTAATAAATGCTGAAGCCGCCGAGAGAGTTCAAGCTCTCGTTGAGAACGCGATTTCAAAGGGCGCAATCCTCTTGAGAGGAGGAAAGCACAGCGCTTGTTATTTTGAGCCCACAATTTTAGCCGACGTTCCACTTGATGCTGAAATTGTTTGGGAAGAGACTTTCGGTCCTGTGATACCAGTGATAAAGGTCAAGAACATTGATGAGGCAATTGAGCTCACAAACAAGTCACGGTATGGCCTAGACTCGTGCGTCTTTACAAACAACCTCTATACTGCTTGGAAAGTCGCAAAGGCCCTCGAGGAAGGGACAATAAGCATCAACGATGCCCCGGCTCATGGAGTGGGCTTCTTTCCATTTGGGGGTAACAAAGACTCCGGGATAGGGAGAGAAGGAGTCGGGAAAAGCATTGATGAAATGACTCGTATTAAGACAATTCAATTCAACCTTGCTCCGGCAGGGCTCGGAAAGACTAGGCAGCTGCCGAAAATGTGAGTTATTGTTACTCCAGCAAAGATCAGTATGATACTTGCTTTGTCACTGCGATTAATTGAGGATCTACAGTTCTTTGTTTAGCGGTTGATTCTTCTAGACTAACAGAAGTTATCATAGTTCCCCGCAAAGACACCATCATCCCAAACTTGCCTTCCTTTACCAAATCTACTGCAGCCAGTCCAAAACGCGTAGACAGGACGCGGTCAAAAGCGGTGGGCTGCCCTCCCCTAATTTGATGCGCCAACACTGCTACCCTGATATCGTACTTGGTTCTTTTCTCAATCTCTCCTGCGAGAAATTCCCCGATCCCGCCTAGTCTAACATGACCGAATTCATCCACTTTGCCTTGGTCAAACGTTTTTGAATTCTTTAGTGTGGCTCCCTCTGCCAAGACAATCATTGTAGCTTTTTCTCCTCTTTCATGCCGTTTCTTGATGAATGAGACAACTTCGTCCATGTCAAAAGGCTCCTCGGGAAGAATTATCAAATTGGCACCGGAAGCTATTCCTGAATAAGCTGCGACCCATCCGGCGTGTCGACCGAATACTTCCGCTATCATTATTCGGTCATGGGATTCTCCAGTCGTCTTGAGACTATCAATCTCGTGAGTTGCTTCCTCGACAGCGGAATCAAATCCGAAAGTAAAGTCTGTGCTCGAGAGATCGTTATCCATCGTCTTTGGAACTCCAACAATTTTGAGTCCTTTTTTGTAAAGCATCGCTGCAACGCCAAGGGTATCATCGCCTCCAACACCTATTAGAGCGTCCAAGCCAAGTTTCTTTACATTTTCCAGAACTGTTTCGGGTCCGTTAGGGCGCTTGGAGGGATTTGTTCTCGAGGTTTTGAGGATCGTACCCCCCGTGTTGATCAGGTTACGGACATCCTTGTAAGTGAGTTTCATCGTATCCACATTCAGAAGCCCGTCCCAGCCGTGTCTTATCCCAATAACTTCCCAGCCATATTCTTCGGCTCTCTTTACTACTGCCCTAGTTACCGCATTTAGGCCGGCACAATCGCCGCCTCCGTTTAGAATTCCAATTTTCAGATCCGGGTCACAAATCGATTTTCTTTGCAAGTTTCTTCTAAATGTTTCTCGCAGTAGATGAAAAGTGCTGATCTGATTGTTTATTCCTGCATACGCAAAAGATAAGTTAAATATTCGAAATGTGATTCATAGGGAATATCCCAAAAAAAGAGAGCGAGAAAAGTTGGCAAAGAGATCAAAAAAGGGCGCCTCAATGGACGTGTTTTTGACTAACGGAAGAAGCATGTTTCTAGCCTATGATCAGGGCTTGGAACATGGGCCTTCGACAGATTTCAACGACAAGAATATCGATCCCTCATACATCATGGATATCGCGACGAAAGGACGATTCAATGGCATAGTATTCCAAAAGGGTCTCGCTGAGAAGTATTACAACGGCAAAGTACCACTTATCGTGAAAGTAAACGGCAAAGCAGCGCTAGCGAAAGGAGAGCCAATGTCAAGACAAAATTGCTCTGTTCAATACGCAATATCGCTAGGTGCAAAGGCCGTTGGTTACACGATATATCTAGGTAGCCAGTTCGAGGGAGAAATGTTCCAAGAATTCGGAAGGATTCAGGAGCAAGCTCACGAAGCAGGCATTCCAGTTATCGCCTGGATATACCCCAGAGGAAGCGCGGTTCAGAACGACACATCTAAGGAGATTGTTTCCTATGCGGCCCGAACCGGTCTTGAGCTAGGCGCAGACGCTGTGAAAATAAAATACACGGGAGATCCCCAGTCCTTTTCATGGGCAGTGAAAGCTGCCGGAAAGGCGCTCGTATACATGTCAGGAGGACCAAAGGCTCCGACAGATCAAGATTTTCTAAATCAAGTGCAAGGAGTCATCGAAGCTGGAGCAACCGGCCTTGCAGTCGGGAGGAACGTCTGGCAGCATCCTGATCCAATCCGTTTAGCGGACAGTCTTAGGCAGATAATCTTCCAAAAGAAAAACAAGACCGAAGAAACTGTCCTAGTGCAGGACGAATCCTAAGCCTTAGAGACGCGAGTATCTTCAGCGGGAATCTTGGTTAAACGATCAATCACTTTGTTATTAGAGTAATTACATCTTCGTCCATCAGGCGGTGGGTTATCCCCACCTTTTGTCCACCGTACTTGACGCTCTTTCCCCAAATCTGAGCATAGCGAAGGTCGTCTTTCATTTTACGATGAAGCTTGTTGCAAATATCCAAAACCGATGCGTCTTTCCTTACAATCAGCGGTTCCTTGAAATCAGTCTCTGATCCTCTTGGCCTCATGTAGATTCGGATAAGACCGAGGTTCTTGTAAATCTCTTCCTTTAGAGCGGTCAGGTTCACATTTCCTTCTGCGGAGATAGGTACAAACTTGTAATCTAACTTTGAAGAGATCTCGTGGAGAAAGCCGACGTTTACGAGATCAACTTTGTTCATGACTGTGATCGAAGGAATGTAAACCCGATTCCCAAGCAAGACATCAACTAGCTGTTCATCATCAATATCTTCCCTGATTATCACTCTTGCACTGTTAACGTCGTAAACACGCAATATGTCTTTCACTAGTTCCTCGTTTATCTTGGTTAGTTTTGTTTGCGGGCTGACCGTAATCCCGCCCGAGGAGGTTTGCTCTATCACCACATTTGGGGGTTCTTGATCTACTCTTATCCCAATCTTGTTAAGCTCCCTCTTGAGAATGGTTCCAGCTTCTGGTTGAAATACGTCAACCAAAAACATGATCAGGTCTGCACTTCTTGCAACCGAAAGAACCCGCTTGCCAAGGCCCTTTCCGGAGGCTGCTCCGGCAATTATACCAGGCAAATCAAGAATTTGAATCCTTGCTCCACGGTACTCCATAACACCAGGGACAACGGTTAAGGTAGTAAATTGATAGGCGGCAACTTTTGATTTTGCATTTGTAAGTTTGTTTAGTAAAGTCGATTTTCCTACGCTCGGGAGCCCCACCAAGACAATCGTTGCATCGCCGGACTTCTTGACATCATATCCTATTGAGCTAGCCCCGCCGCGAGACTGCTGGTCTTCTTGCTCTCGCTTTAACTTCGAGAGTTTCGCCTTTAGGAGACCGACGTGGTGCTCTGTTTTCTTGTTGACCTGGGTCTTGTGAAGGTCTTCTTCGATGCGCTTGATTTTCTCGGGGATTCCCAAAACAATCGGCCAGTTTCTTTAAAGTACTAAATGAGCTTTGATATTATATTAGGATAGTCGTTTCCACGTTTTTTAATTACAATAGATATTAAGATCTATTCCTTTTGAAATCTTATGATCTCCAGCATCGGCTCCGTTGCTGTTCTCGTTAATGATCTAGACAAGTCGGCTATATGGTATCGCGACAAATTGGGTTTTGAAATCGTTTCAAACGAGGGGCATTCTGTTTGTGTGAGAGCTAAAGGCTCAGATGTAATGATGCATCTTTGCGGTAAACGCAATGATTGGAGAAACGACAAGCCTGGAAGTCGCACCAGCGTCTGGCTTGATTGCACCAGAATCACTTATCACAAAGATCCCAATCCGGTCGCATTTTACCAGCTAGCAATCCGATGGAAGTTGAAAAGGCATACTTGGAGCTGAGAAAAAATGGCGTGGATTTGGAGAAGCGTTGACAACGACAAGTTCGGGAAAGCCTGCCATACTTAGAGATCCAGACGGGAACGAATTTGAAATATCATTAACACAGTATAGGCACTTCCGCTAGGTTTTGATCGTGGGGTGCGATAGATTTTTCCGGATTAATGATTGTACTTCGAGCGGATTCTTGATGTATCTCAAATAAAAGCGCCTTCCGTCGTTAGCTTCAACGATAATCAATCCTCTGCCCGCAAGCCGAAGAGACCATGTCCGAACCAAACGCGCGTCACTAAATGCTATCGGGGAAAGGAAGGTATTCTCGAGGTTGATAATGCCGCGATTCACAAACAGCCCATCCGGCATGAGGTCGTATCTGTTTGTGGCCCATATAATTACGAGCCCCATAACTTTGAAAGCAAAAAAGGCCAGGATAACAATCGTTGTTGCAATTTCAACTGGGTATGGTATCAAAAGCCCTCCCGATCTAACCGAAGGCGGAAACACGTATCGTGCAGCAAAGAAGGACAATGACAGAATGTATTCTAGTGTCACCAGAATCAAAATTGATACCATCGCGATTAAGCCATAAATTATGACAAAAGACCCGACTGATGGTTTGCCATGCCAGATTGGTGTATCCGATCTACGCGCGTCTCTTTTATTGTCCGACGCTTTTGGTGTCATTTGTAACTTAGACCTCACTGCGTTCGTCGGTGATGTAAGAAGTTTGGTTTTGAACATCTGTATTTCTTTTCGATAGACACGATGTATACATTCAGTCTCTTTACACTAGCACAAGCAATCGTCCAAAATTGCCATGATGAGGAAAAGTTTCTATCCATCTTGACCCCGGTTATATATGCGGCGAAGGCGGGCCTCTCGAACTGTAACCGGCGGTAGGAGAGAGATGTGGTAGCTATTCCCGCGAGGATTCGCGATTCCTTAAGACTCGCGTTTTTTCCCCTCTGAAATACAGATTCCCTTTTCTTTTCTCTATCTTGAAAGTAACCTATCGTTCCTGACCTTGCACAGTAGAAAGAAATATTTCAGCCCTTTCCAACCAGAGAAAAAGTCATGATGTGCCAAAAATGTCGAGCAGGTCAGATGCAAGAGTACACGCGAAAAATAAGTGGAAAAGGCCATAATACCACTCTCGTCGGAAGAAAATGCTCTCTATGTGGTTTCACTGAGCTCGACAGTGACGACGATATCTGGTCCGCTGTCGGACTATAGTTTTCGTCTTTCTTTCTAAGAACGGTTTAAAACTGCTCAAGCATCGATAAATTGTCCATCGATGAAGGCACTCTCAACCGTTATCGTGATTTTGGTCATTGTGATAGTGATCGGCGG
>JARCRS010000062.1 GCA_029850555.1 archaeon
GTTCCAGAGATCAAAGTCATATTTGTGGGAAAGCCAGATCCTTCGGGGCCATTTGGGGCAAAGGGGCTAGGAGAGCATGGATGTATTCCAACTGCTGCAGCAGTTGCGAATGCTGTCTACGATGCTATTGGGGTCAGAATACATGAGCTCCCTTTGACGCCAGATAAGATTGTAAATGCCCTCGCGCGTAAAGGAGAGAAAGCAATTTCTCTTTGAGCTTGGACTCTTTTGTTTAGCTTTCACTGGGGGTAATTTGCTTATTTGATCCTGCGCCTATGTAGAAGATAGAGCTATGGCCCTTCAAATAAGATACTGAAATTGTAAGAGCAAGGATCACATCATACAATTCTCAAAGACTAGATAGCTCGTTCATACAGGAAGTGCTTTGGCACAGTTGAAGAGCTGGAATCCATGGCACAACTATTCGTAAACAAACTCAAAAACAGGTAGTTTGCGTACACGCGCGAAAACATGCTACGATCTTTTCTATTTAAGGCACAACAACTAAACAGTAGCTTTCTGTGTATGAGTTACAAACGACAGATTTCTCGCGATTTTGCATTTGTCATGCCGTAAATATAGCAATAGCTACTATCATACAAAAGGTACATTGAGTATTGCGTCAGGTGATTTTACTCAAAAGACTCTAACCGCGAAATTCGACTTACGACAGATCAGCTTGGTCTGCACCCTTTAAGCAGGAAGTTCGCTTGCGCTGGTAAGCGAATCCGGTCCCTTCCGCCTGCTACGTATATCCTCCGTCGACTCGCTCTTCACACGTTGGATCTTCTTTCTTTTCTTAAAGAGGCTCGTCTTGATTGTATTCGATGATACAAAGATACTAGGAGAGCCCCCAACTTACAGAATTCGTTTGGGGTGCCCGTGTGTTACGATTCCATCGTAGACCTTGGGGAACTAACAGCTTCGCGAGTGCTGCAAAAGAACGGCAGGTATAAACAACATAGATAAGCGATCTTTGAATCCAGCCTGTTAGTGGGGCAATTTTAAAAAATGTCCGAAACGCCAAGAGACAAGAGAAATCATCGGAGACTGACCACACTAAGCCTTGCTTGGCTCGCAATTTCCCGCCGAAAGAGGAGGTCAATAATTTCAATTGTTCTTCTTTCTTTTGTAATTGGCTCAAGCATTACGATCGGATCAACAATTGGACGGTTCCCCACTTGGGTGTCTGCTCTCTCAACTACGTCTCCGACCGTTCTTCTCACCTATGAGCGTAGCTCACCGCTAGTCGGTCTCATCCCCGCGAATAGTACTATCCCGTTGTCTGATCAGAGCGCTATATCATCTGTTAGTGGAGTTTCAGATGTAACCCCTTTAATCGTGAAAGATATTCATACGTCGCTCTCAGATAATCCGTCGCTTGTTGTTGGTTTAGACATAAACTTCTGGCAGCTCAGTTTGGGATTGAATAAGGGTCACTGGCCTGAGCCCAACAGCTCACAAGCTGTGATTGCTGTCTCAAATCCGTCAGCAAATCTACCTTCGTCATTAACGATTGGCAATGAAAGTTTCGAAGTAGTTGGAGTGGCACTGACTTCAGACTTGATATTGGTTGATTCAGTGATCATTAGTTATACAACTGCTCAGACTCTCTTTTCATTAGAGCATTCTACATCGATTTTCCTAATTCAAGTTAATTCTCGGGCTGATCCGAGCATAGTTTCAAATCAGATTGATCAAATCGATCCGGCTCTAGAAACAATCGACCTATCGAGCTCTGCTCAACTATTGAATACGGTGACCGAGGTCGTAAGCTCGATTTCAAACACCGTAGTTCTTGCGGAAGCTATCTTTGCATTTGTGATCCTGACAACGCTGACAATTTCAAGCATTAACACAAGAAGATGGGAGTATGGCCTTGTATCAAGCTACGCAGGGAGGACAAGCGTGTTTAAGATGATACTTTTCGAGAACTGGATAATATTCGTTCTAGCTATAATCCCTGCGTTTTCTATTGGTATTGGAGTACTCGGATATTTTACATATTACTTCAATTTACTTTTTGGGATTCACGTATCAGCGGATTTTGCTCTTGGAGCTGCAAATCAAACTTTGCTAGGCTCTACCACTCTTCTTCTTAACTACACTGCCGCATTTGTTGCGACAACTCTGGGGTCGATACTTGCAATAATGATAGTGTTGCCAAAGATTATCTCAAGAGCGCTAGTTGATCAGCAGGCATAGGATAACTTGCCAAATTTGATGTGAAGGATTGGATCAGAAAGCTTCGACACATCTTCATCGTGAGTTGCAACTATCGCAACTGCTCCCCTCTCTGTTGATTCTCTGATCAGATCTAACACAGCGTCTCGGTTTTCAGAATCGAGGTTTATCGTCGGCTCATCAGCCAAAATCAACTTTGGTTCTGTAAGTAACGCTCGAGCTACCGATACTCGCCTCTTTTCTCCGTCTGAGAGCTTTGTGGGCATTGTTTTCATCTTACTTTCGAGCCCGACACGAGTAAGGAGGGAGATCGCCCTTTGCTTTCGGCTGTTTTCGTTGTTACTCTCATTGATCTCAAAAAGTGAGGGCAAGATGACATTTTCAAGCGTGGTAAGATGAGCTACGAGATTTGGATTTTGGAATACTATCCCGATTACGCTTGACCTGAGTTTAGCTTTCGAGCGTTCGTCAAGAGAATCAATCCTTTTCCCTTCAAAGATTACCTGCCCTTCATCGGGAACATCGAGCCCGCCGATAATATTCAGGAGAGTTGTCTTTCCAGCGCCTGAAGGACCAAATAATGCGCAAAATTGAGATGCTTGTAGGCTGAAACTGATCTTTGAAAGAACATTCAGAGACTCGCTTTTTTCCTTGTAGGCCTTTGAAATTGAATCGACTGAAAGCATGGAACTAGAGGTCAGGTTCATGTCGAAGCAGAAGAGGGAGCCGGAGGGGCAAGTGCAGCCGTTGCGCTAGTAGTCCTTCTTCGGCGCATAAAGGCAACGGCCAGAACTACCACGACGACAACGACTGCTATTGATCCAATTTCAAGAATTGTTGTGAGCGAGAGAGCAGATGGGCTTCCTCCCGTTACATACAATACCGACCCCTTGTTTGTACCAAGATTCGCATTCCCGAAGGAGAGAGCTATGTTGTGAGAGCTATGGTGATAGTAGATCGTGAAAACATAGCTTCCGCCAATGTTCGTAATGGTGTAGTTAGTGTAGGTCTGTCCATCAACAGTGACTCCGACTTGCGAAGCGCTCGTAATTCCGACACTGCTCAAGAGTGAAGGACTGACCACGACGTCGAGAACACCAGTTGTCCCTGAGGGGCCCGTA
>JARCRS010000063.1 GCA_029850555.1 archaeon
AAAGCTTTGCGCTAGTATTGAAAGCCAACAATTGCGTTAGATAGTCAGATTGACACTCATTGACAGTGAACGCAAACACCGTCTATGAAGACAGTCACCTTTGAACATCAGTTGCACCTTTGTTGTGGTCTGCCATACAATTGAGCGTATTTAATTGTAGCGTTGATGACTGATCATCTTTGTCTTGTGTGTGACTGAATCTTGCAGTTTTTCGCTGTCAAGCCTATATTCATCCCCCACACTCCGACATTGGGACTGAAATGGGCTGTCTTGAACCCGGTGTACACCGTTTCGATCTCCACTTTCCCGCGTGAGCCATGACCGATTGTTTGCTGATCGTTGGTCGTAGCTCTGCTAGTCGGATCAATGGGTCTCGCGAAGATACCGAACACTCCGCATTCAGTTTCGATCGCACATGCAGGATCGTTCCATTGCCAAATCACGGATGGTTCAAAGAATTGCCCAGTGACAGATTCGTAACGGTCTTCGAAGAGCTCGATCCTATTACTTCACCTTCGAGAATCCCTTCGAGCGGGACGGGCATGTATCTTCCTTGATTGTTTCATGTTTCAAAGTCTCAAGTGCAAACTGTCAGGTACGTTCATTGGACATCAGTGGACGCCAATCAGAAGGACCCTAAAACCTGAACGTCGTCCTGCATCATCAATCCCACAATCTCGTCGTACCCAGCGGATCTGAAAGGATGCCGCAGGGAACGAGGATCAAATCCTCGACGAATCAAGTGCTCCTCCAAGACATATCCTGCAAATATGTCATGATCTTCATCCAATGGCTGAGTAATATTGCTCATTGTTGCGAGAAGGACCGCATCCTGGATCAGGACGACGATTGTGTCTTCTCTGCCGCCTTCATTTTTGGCTAATTTGCCTATGACCGCAAGTCCAGCCAGTGTACGATCCGATGTCCTTGGAGAGGAGAATACCACGAGTCTCTTCAAACCTTTTGTAAGCACCTTTCAGAATATCGTTATTCTTTGACTGTTGCCAATAGCTGAGAAAATAGTGTCTCTTTCCACAAGCTCTATTCCTTCCCCAAAATCACCTTGGCTCAATCCTCTCTGTTTTGCAGAATTGAGGTCGGCAAGCACTCTTGCCCGAGCTGCTGACGCCATCTTCTCTAAGAGAGGAGAAAGCGACGTCCAGCCTGTTTCTTCCGCTTTCTGCCCCTTCTTTGCGACAAGTACTCCGTCGCCAACAAGTAGCAAGCTTACGTGATGACCGTACGAAGTGGCACCGTTGGCAAGCCGGATTGCCTCTGCAGCATGAATTGTTCCGAATGGCGCTTTTGTTATCACAATGGCTAATGATTTCAAAATCCAGGGTCAATCCTCCTATTGATCATACGAGCGAGACGAATCTGTCGCAGTCGTCTATCAGCTTGCACAGATTTTGCATGCTGCTCGGCTCTGCACCCTTAATGATGAGCTCGTCTCCTATCCCTCTGAAATTAAGGCACGTCCCGCACAGCTCCACCTTGAGTCCTCCATCCAGCAGGTGACGAAACTCGGTTTCTGCGTTTGTCATTCCGATAGCTTTCTGTCCCTTCGTGAAACTGTGCACACTGTCTCCGTATGCAAAGATTGTAACATTGTGCCCCTTGCTTAACGCAGACCTGGCAATCTTGATCGCTGTATCAGTGTTCTCCGAGCTGTACGGAGTTGTGAAGAGTAGGATTCCCAGGTGCTTCTTCTTTTGCGTCTCCTCACTTTCTTCCATGGCTCTTTTGGCTCAAACTCCTGTCCGGTACGTAAAGTCAAGATCTTCTTCTTTGGGATCAGAACCAGTGATGCATCCAGTACTTTTCAAACGCAACTTTCTGCATGTGCCAAACTTTCCCAGGCATGTGGAACTCTATCTCTGGTTTAGGTTTCGCTAGGAATTTTCCCTTTACAAACGCGCTCTGCCCTTTCCCCACTTCAAGGAAGCAAGCTCCCTGACCGTTCCACTCTTTCTTCTGCTTCGCTTTACCTCCTCCTCTTCCTGAAATTTCTATCGCAAGGTTGTTTGCCACGACTTCTGCCTGACCATGAGCGAAAACACCCGCCTTGGGAAGGAAAGGAACGTATCCGTCGGGAGTCTTTATTGATGCGACATCTCCCACCGCATAGATTCCATCGTGCTTTGTTTCAAGCGTACTGGGATTTACTGTAATCCAACCGGTTTCGTCAGTGAGCCCTGCCTTTCTCACGGGTTCTGGTGCCACGTGAGGCGGTACACAGAATAACAAATCATAGGAAATGACCTCGACGCCGTCCTCGAAGAAGATTTCGCCAGATTTGATTTCCTTGACTTTCAGCTTTGGATGGTAATTTATCCCTCTCGATTTCAGTAGCTCAAGGACCTTGTTGCCTACATCCGGACCAACTGCTGGGACTGGGATGGCTTCTGGTGTGAAGAACGCGAACTTTATCTTGTCCCTGATCCCCTTCTTGCTGTAATAATCGTCCAACAGCAGCGCTACTTCATATGGAGCAGCGGGGCACTTGAATGGCGTTCGGGAGATTCCAATGGCTATCGTTCCCCCGTCGAAAGTTTCAACAGCTTCCTTGAATTTTAGGGCTGATTCGAGATCGTATATGTGGTGAGCGTGCTCCGAAAATCCCGGTATTGTTTCAGGTGAGTACTCTACACCAAGTGCTATGACAAGGTAATCGAAGGAAAGTCTGCCGCCGCTCGTCGTAAGGACTGACTTTCCCTCAACATCTATGGAAAGTACCTCATCATTCAGTACTTCGATTTTCTTCTTCTTTCTTAAGATATCAAGGTCCTTCTGGACTTGCTCCTTTTTCCTCATCCCAAGCATGAGCCACGGATAGGATGGTGGGAAATCGAAAGTCTTCTTTCGATCGATTAGCTGTACACTAATCTCTTGCTTGAGTTTATCCTTCAGAAGACCCGATGCAGCTAATCCACCAATTCCTCCACCAAGAACAATGACTTTGGTTTTGCTATCCATTCATTCCGACTCCGCAGCTGAGACGAAAAGTTAGCGAGTATATGCATATATATGAATTTACTTTAAAGCAGTAATGTGTACTATGCGAGACAAAATATCTGAACTGCACGCAGAAATCTGCAAGACGCTCGGAAGCGCTGTCAGGATCGAGATTCTGAATTTGCTGCAGGATCGCGAGAAAACAGTTGGCGAGCTTGCCGAAGGATTAGAATTAAAGCAGGCTAATGTCTCTCAACACCTAGCATTACTGAGACAGAGGCAAGTAGTGGCGACACGCAAGGAAGGCACGAGCATTTACTACAGGGTATCCAACCCAAAGATTATTCTGGCTTGCAGGCTGATGAGGGAAGTTCTGATAGAACAGCTGAAGGAGACTCAGAAACTTGCAACGGTTGCCGCAAAAATCAGATAAGTGAGCGATGAGAACTTTGACAGCTGTTGGGAAAATAACAGGTAGTGAGCCGAGTGAACCAAGAGCAAAATGCGCATGATAAAAAGTGATCAAGTAAATAATCGCCTCCCGGCGGTCAGAATATCCGTAGGAGTCATCTTATCCCTGCTCGTTCTCCAGTTTCTAATGGGAATGTGGCTCAATTTGTTTGCAACTTTTCCTACAATAAGCACGTCATTTGGCATGATGGGAATAATGGGTTCTATTATGGCGGGAGGAATGGGCCTTCTGATTGCACATATGATGAGCGGTTTTCTTCTAGTCTTTGCCTCTGTAGCTGTACTAGCCTTCTCAGCCTACTCTGGCCGAACAGATGTCGTACTCCTAGGAATAGCCGGGCTAGCGTTGATAGTGCTTGCTGGCATTTCTGGGTTGATCTTCATGTTTTCAGGATTCCAGAACAATTTGTATTCCTATCTTATGGCCGTTGGTTTTATCTTTGCATTCCTTGTTTACTCTCTTGGTCTATTTATTTCAAGACCGTATGCCAAGTCAACCATGTTCCCAAGTACTGCTTCGCAGGACAATCAATTGAGCTGATACAGACGCGCAAGCATCGCCTCATGTCTAAACCAGAAGAGGAGCAGGGGAGAGAAGCCTTCCCTGACTAGCAAGAATCAGTGATTGTGTTCCGTGAACACATGTGGTGAAACCGTCTTTGCAAACTTTCTAAAAACGCTCGATTCCACAATTAGGTAATAAAAGATGAGAAACTAATGAAAACAATCACGATAGTTGTTTTGGCAGTCGCTCTGGCGATTGGACTTCCATTGACACTGCTGTCGAGCGCTATGTGGAATCCCTATTACATAGGACATCAACAAGCACCAGCGTATCAATCACAGCAAGGGTACGGCGGCATGATGACCGGAATGATGACTTCCGTCCAGCATTGACAACGCCACATTTGACACAATTAATTCCCCGCCGAGCGGCGTTGTTGTAAACAGAACTTCTAACACCGTGTATGTAGGCACAAGATTTCGATCCGATTGCGCATCCGGATCCGGGGGACCGTGCAGTCCAGTCACGAAAAGTCGATCGCTCGTCCATGCGTGCTTACGAGATCCGAAGATTGAATGGAATGGAAACAAATTCATTTGCGAGTGATGGAGGGCGCGGCATCGAGCTCGGGGGAGACGGAGAAGGTGAGTCGAAGTGGTGAGAGTAGGGAGGATTCGATGAGCTTTGGACGTCGGGTGTGAATCCTCGGGCGGGATTATGAAATCTTCAGAGCATAATCCCCGACATAGTATCAGGTTCAAGGTAGAGGTACCCTTTCTCTACCCTGTTCTCCGACTGTACTACTAGTCAACCGTCTAGTCTTCAAACGAAAGTTATGGTGTTGATAAATGGAATTGACGACTGTCCAGTCCACGTGGGATCCAACAAAAATCCACTTATCACGTTCTTGTTGTAAACAGTTGAACCTCCTTCTGGAAGCCAAGCACGGGACACTCCAATCCATGCGTAAGGCGCATCGTTGTAGATTTGCTTTTGCGCAGCTGTGCATAAGCTTTGGAGTGTAGAAGTGCTGTCAGCTGAGAAGAAACCGTTAACGCAACTTTGTACTATTGGGTTATAATACGCAGCTTGGTTTCCCCAAGTTGATGTGTTACTCACGAAGGATTGCCAATCATCAGCTGGAGTCAATGCTGTTGGCCCCCAGCCTCCTCCTGAGTCAATGAAAGTAAGTTGCCCGATCTGCTGAGCATTAGCGACGTTTGTCTGATAGTTTCCTAAGACGGACATAGCATCAGACTCGGTTTCAACTTGGAGATTGACGGTGATGCCGATTTGCTTCAGGTCGGATTGGATCACCTGAGCAGCATTCTCGCAAGTATTGCATCCTGACCATACTATCATTGAGAAGGCAGGCATGTTCGAGATATGCGCTGCTGCAAGATCTTGTTGAGCAAGTGTCAGATTGTACTGGTAATCTTGAAAACCGCCTAAGTCATAGAAGTTACTCCAGGCTGGATACTCAGGCCCCATATAGGGACTCATAAGCCCGAGATAAGCCTTGTTGTAGAGATCTGTGTAGTTGATGGCATGGACAATAGCCTGTCTGACGAGGGTGATGTTAGTGGGATAATCATGAGTCTGAAGTCCAAGTAGCATAGTCTGCCCTCCCCAAGAGGGTTCGGTCACATAACCATATTGTGAGTTTGATTGTACTTGACTCCAATCGTTTATTTCGATGTCAGCCATTTGCGCTGTTCCAGTTGAGAGATCGGTATACCTCGCCAAATCATCGGCCACGTACTTAATCTCCACATCTTTAACATGTCCCGGGTCGAATATTGGTTGCATGGAGATTAACGCTGAATCATTCTTTGCCCAGTAGTTTGAGTCTTGCTGATATAGGACATATGCATTTGGTGAGACAGACGTAACAACGTACGGGCCTGTTCCTGGCATTGGATTGTTGTTGAAATATGAATTGATGCTTGTTGGAGTACCGAAGCCGCCATGATCTAGAACCCACTGTGAATCAAAAATCAATCCTTGATACGATACTAGAGTCCCCAAAAACCACTGGAAAGGCACGTCAAGGTGATATACAATTTGATATTGACTTGTAACATATATTGGCCAGCTTGAATTTTGCATTATAGCTAGTGCTTGCGAGGAGGGATTCAAAACTCCACTCGCATTTACTAGACTAATTGTTCCTGGACCGAAGTTCACGTTCGTCATGTTAAACAGAGCATAGTTTGCCCACCAGTTAGACGCGTTAGCTTGTAGATAGTAATAGCCGTAGTCTTCGAGCCAGAGTTGATATGCATTGAATGGATCTCCGTTAGAGAAATACACACCATGCCTCAGACTAAACGTATATGTCGTAGAATCTGGTGAAATTGTCCAATTCTCTGCTAGTCCGGGTAGATACTGAATAACGCCAGTTCCATACGCTGCGGATTCGTTTACCGATACAAGGGGCTGGTAAACAGAGTACATATCATAATTCGGCCACGGTCCTTCTCCAGCAAAAGCATATAGCTGATTTAGGCTCGCAGGTGCTGGCCACGCTGAAGCATCTATCGTCAGAGTATTGTTGTAGAAGACTGAGGAAGGTACATAGGTCGAGGTGGAAGTTGATGATGAAGTTGATGATGATCTCGTCGAGATAACGGCATAGAAACCAGCACCTACGACTATGACAATAATAATTGCGATTATGGATAGCTGAACTGCTCTACTAATTCCTCGTTTTAAATTACCATACTGTGAATTACCTAAGGTTGAACAGATCATTAACGCGGAGCATGTCATTCTAACTTATATAACTTCGCAAAGGAACACTTGGCTCATTATTCAGATTGAACTGAGCAACCTCGATATGATAGATTGTACGTAAATCCCAATGGAGACCCGAGTCAGTAGCAAAAAGATTTGCTATGAAAGGCTGGCATGAACCGATTGGCTATTCAATTGAGTTCCATAATCAAACGGAGCGTCTAGATTAGACCAATGCTCATGAAATATTCTCCACTTGTCCTTTCTCTTAATCAATATCATAGTGCCCCTTGCCCTTAGGTTGATAGAAGTTCCAGTGAAAGTTCCTTCGTAACATGCAGTAAGGGTAACCATCGCAAATGTATCAACAAATCGAACTTTTAGATTATCTATCTTGCAAGTTAGGTTCGGACTAATTTTTTCGAAATAATGACGCAATTTCCTTATGGCATGAAATCCTTGTTTCATATCAAAAGGAGGAAACAAACTATAAAGTGTAAACTCCTTGTCAAAAAGATCGGAACGCATAACATCGGACCAATCTCCGAGTCGCGCGTACTGAAACTTTCTGAAGATCACTTTTTTGATTTCTGACTGATCCGCACTTCTTTGTCGTCTTAATGCCAAATCTTTGACAGTTACGTTGGAATCTGTGGCTTCAAACCAGCTTCTCAATCGAGTAACAACACGAGTCAGTTCTTTGACGGTAAGCTCATCACGTGCCACTATCTTCAGTAAATTTCCACGTTCGTTCTCGTCCTGTATTCTAGAAAGTACGCGGGAATGATGTTCGGAAATTTTCTGCAGCGCTTCAAGGATATCTGGATTTTGTGAAAGGTATTCAGCATCGAAAAGTCTCAACATTGCGATGATATTCGATATATGCTGACGTGAACAGCCAACACTTTCACCAATTTCCTCATACGTCTTGCCAAATTCTTTATTCATTCGTTGAAAAACAAGCGCTTTTTCGAAATCAGAAAGATCTTGTCTCTGAAGATTTTCCACGACTGACTGAGTGAACAGCTCATTCTCATCAAGTGTCACGACATCAGCCATTACAGTTTTCCATCCCAAATTCCTCGCTGCCAAAACTCTCCGTTGCCCATAGACAAGATCGTATGGTTTTTCACCATTCTTGCTAGCTCTCACTCGAATCGGAACTAATTGTCCTATCGCAGCGAGCGACTTTGAAAGCTTCCTAATACTCGTTGGCGTATATCTTAGATAGAAATCATCATCGTTAACTCTGATCTCCTCAACTGGAATTTCCCTAAGCAACAACTCCTAAAGTGCGATCTCATCTAATAAAGATTTCAAAATTCTCGCATCTTGTGGCGAGTCTAGGACAATTAACTTTCCCTTATGAAGAAACTGCTATTCACAATATTGTATTCCTTGTATGCTATAGCATACAATCCATTCAGACGAATTGTTGAATGTACTTGTGGCTCAGAGTAGTTAAAAGCTAGTCGGCGAAGGATGCATCTAAAGGATCGAATTGGATATGGCCGTCGTTAAGCAAGTTTCTACCGTAGAGCTTACAGTTCCTTTGCAACGGTCCATGCGGTTTGCAACTCGGCAGGTAAGCGCTCGAGACTTTACTCTTGTTCAAATCGAGACGAACGATGGAGTAATAGGCAATGGAGTAGTGTACATGCATGTGGCTAACATTATAGAGGAGAAACTAAGACCTTTGCTTTTAGAGCAGGATGTTCTTGATACTGAAAAACTATGGCGAAATATGTATAGAGAGATGTACCGGGATCGCAAAGGAGCGGCAATAAGAGCGATTGGTGCGTGCGATATTGCCTTGTGGGATGCAAAGGGCAAAACATTGAATCTTCCTGTTTACAAGCTCTTGGGTGCTTGTCGAGATCGAGTCCCTTGTTACGGTAGCGGAGGATATTATCGGAAGACAGGAAGAGAAGCGATTAATGAGATCCAGGAAGAAGTGACCAAATATGTCAAATCTGGTTTTAGAGCGATTAAGATGAAGGTAGGCGGGCTTCCATTAAATGATGATTTGGAAAGAGTTCGTGCCGCGAGAGAAGCGGCAGGTGCGAATATTGAAGTTATGCTTGATGCTAATAATGCATACGATTCGAATACCGCGATCAGGGCGGGGAAGGCGTATGAGAAATTTGATGTCTACTGGTTCGAGGAGCCAGTCTGGCCTGAAGACCTAGCTGGAAGTGCAAGGGTTTCACGAGCGCTTAGCACTCCTATAGCGTCTGGAGAGCTCGAGTACACGCGTTATGGATTCAGGGACTTAATCATTAGTAATGCTGCGAGTATATTACAGCCTGATGCCGAAGTTGTAGGTGGTGTTTCAGAGTGGCTCAAGGTTGCTTCTTTGGCAGCATCGTTTAACATTCCGGTAGCTCCTCATTGGGCACAAGAGATCCATACTCATCTAGCATCTGCCGTTGAGAATTCGATCTGGATAGAGTGGTTCGCGAAGGATCTCGACATACGAAAAGAAGATGAACTCTACACAAGTTCAGTCAAACTGGAAGATGGGTTCGCGATTCCATCTAATGAGCCAGGTTTTGGGGTAAAGTTAAATGAAGACGCTATCAAGAAATTCTCAAAGAGGAAGATAGAGTAAGGGTAATCGAATATGATGCAGAGTAAGCTAATCGTTGGTGGTAGATACCGAGAATCGGAAAAGAGTTTTGATGTAATCAACCCCGCCACAAAGCAGATTATTGGCAGATCTGCAATCGCATCATCTCAGGATGTCAAAGATGCAATAGATCTAGCCGACGAAGCCTACCATAAGTGGTCTAGAGTTCCATCAGTAGAAAGGGCAGAGGTGATCTTCCGCGTCGCACGTCTCATCAAAGATAGACAAGATGATCTAAGTAGACTCATTACTATTGAGGAGGGAAAGACTTTGCGAGAGTCCAGAGGGGAAGTTACTGATGCTTACAAAGCCTGCATGTACTTTGCATCCGAGGGCAGAAGAATGCATACTTATGTTACGCCGAGTGAACAAGAAGAAAAGCAATGCATGTCTATTCGAAGACCTTTGGGTGTCGTTGCAATTATTACTCCTTGGAACTTTCCAATATCAACACCCTTCTGGGGATTGGCGCCCGCCGTGGTCATGGGGAACTCTGTAATCTTCAAACCGTCATCACTTACGTCCTTGATCGGTGAAAAGATAGCGCAGCTTTTCCTGGATGCTGGCCTGCCAGAAGGTGTACTCAATTTAGTAACAGGCCCTGGTGCAACGGTTGGCAATAACATTCTGAATAACCCTAAGGTTAAAGCCGTTACCTTCACTGGCGAATCGAAGACAGGACATTCCATAAGCGAGTTAAACTCAAAGTTCTTTCGTCGACAGGCATTGGAACTTGGTGGCAAGAATCCCCTCATAGTTGCGAAAGATGCAGATCTAAATCTTACAGTCGCAGCCGCTTTGTTCGCAGCGTTTGGTAACACTGGACAAAGATGTACTGCTGCATCAAGGATAATAGTAGAGGAATCTATTAGGGCAGAATTTACGAAAAGATTCGTGCAGCAGGCGTCAAAGCTCATAGTCGGCAATGGGTTGAATGACAATGTTGAGATGGGCCCTCTAGTAAGTGACCAAGCTCAAATGAAAGTGATCGATTATGTCAAGATTGGGAAAGAAGAAGGAGCAAAGATTCTCACAGGCGGATTTCTCTATGAAGATGAGCGGAAGAATGGATTCTTTTATCCTCCGACAGTTTTTGGTGATGTTGACAATGAGATGAGAATCGCGCAGGATGAGATATTCGGCCCCGTTGTGACAATCATATCAGCTAAGAATATCGACGAAGCCTTCTCAATAGCAAATGACACAAAATATGGTCTTTCTTCAGCCATCTATACGCAGAATCTCAAAACTGCATTTCTCGCAATAGAGCAAATTGAAGCTGGTGTTACATTTGTAAACCAAGGAACCGCGGGAATAGAGGTCACTCTGCCATACGGGGGAGTCAAAGAATCGGGAATTGGAAAAGAGCTTGGAGAAGCAGCTCTTGAACAATATACAGAAATGAAAGCAGTCTACATTGATTACTCATTGAAAAGCCGACCTTGGTTCTATTCATGGAAAGAGTAGCTCGCTCTAATTATTATTCGGACTTTACGAGCGATAGAGTTCAGCTAGTATGCTTCATAGGAGCTAATCTCAGATATGCTATAAAATACACTAATATTTTGTAATTGAAAATTTCGACTCCTTTCTGACCTGTTTGATCGTGATTCTTTCCTGAGAAAAGACTGCTCTTTTTCTTATTGATATAGCCGGAGAATAGGTATTAAAAATACGATCACTCGCTGCTTATTCCAATGGAAAAAATTCTGGTCACAGGAGACTTTGTAGCTACGATGGATCGTAAGCGACGTGTTTTGAGAGAAGCTGCGGTTTACATAGAAGGTGACACGATTGTTGATGTTGGCTCTTCATCTGAACTCAAATCAAAGTACAGCCCAGACCTCATTGTGGGCGGAAAAAAGAGACTAATTCTACCGGGTTTTGTAAACACACATGATCATTATGAGGAAACTCTCATGCGTCAATCGGGTGACAATCGAGATCTTACATCATGGGTTGAGCAGATAATTAATCCTTGTCTTACAGAGCTCAATCTCAGCGACATTTCAATTGGAGTAAAGATTTGCGTGGCCGAGCAATTGAAGTCAGGAATAACCACTGTGTTTAATGATACCGTCTCCTGGCTCCCAAGGAAACTCAACAAACGAGAAGTGATCGAAGTCATAGGAAAAGCTGCGGAAGAGGTGGGTGGTGTGAGACTTGTCCAAGCTATCGGAGGGATGGATCATGAGGACCTTCGAGAACGCGCAGAGTTGTATCATTATGATATCCAGCTTGCAAAGGATGACTGTGTAAATCTGATACAAAAATTCAATCGTCCTGGAAGCATGACTAAAATTTGGACGGCTGCAACAACAGCAGTCTTTTGCACACCAGAGATGTACCGAACTATGAAGGATGTGGCTGACCAGTACCATACTGGTACTTATTCCCATATTGCCGAGACAATTGGTGAGACCGGAGTTATAAAGGCTAGAACTGGAAAAACGGAGGTTCAATATTTCGATAGCTTGGGATTTTTAGACGAGCATACTCTCTTGGCGCATGCGATTTGGATTGATGAGACCGATATCGATCGATTGAAAGCTAGATCTTCGAAAGTAACTCATCAACCAATTTGTAATTGTTACTTGTCGGATGGGGTTGCACCTGTTCCATTGATGCTAAGAAAGGGAATTACCGTTGGATTAGGCATGGACGACGGCGGCCATACTAACGAGGATTATTTTAACCTCATGAGAATGTTTACACTGATTCATAAGGGAGTCACTACTGATCCAAGCTCCTCCTCAGCAGAGAAGGCGTTAGAGATGGGTACAATCGATGGTGCAAGAGCGATAGGCATGGAAGACTCTATTGGCTCGTTGGAACCTGGAAAGAAAGCTGACATCACGGTTATCAATTTGGAACGGTTGACATACGCACCTCATCTTCGTCCTATAATGGCACTTGTATATGCTGGAATGGAAAGCGATGTAGAAATGACGATTTTGAACGGTAAGATAGTAGTTGAGAATGGAAAGTTAACATCGAATGTCGTCGAGTCAAAACTGTTAGCAGAGGCGGAAAGAGCGGCGGCCGAGCTAGTCAAAAGGGCCGGTCTTAAGATCAAGGATGAAAGCCATCTTGGCTGGCAATACTTGTAAGGTACAACGTCACTATAGTTGCTTCGTAAAGGAAATCGGAAGAATAACTCGAACTACATAGGACGTTCTCGGATATGCATTTCTTGAGAAAGTCTCAGGACTATTAGATTTTCGGATATTCACTCAGATGCTCCTGATCATCTTTAGTCACTACTTTATTGTCCCCAGATATCACGCGACATTCGCAGTTTTGGAACTATTATTAAGATCTTGTTAATAAGTGGGTCGAGGAGTTAAGGCCTTGACGGATATTATCAAAGAGCCAGATTTTCCAAGAAATGAGTATGATGAACGGTTCAAGAAATTACGCGTGCTCATGGAAAAGAACGGCATGGACGCAGTGCTAGTTTCTGAAGAAGTCAACTTAACATATTTTGCTGGATTCAGAAAAATGTCACCATTAGGTACTAAGATAAGATCGTATCTCTTGCAATTTTGTTTGCTTCCTCGGGACGCAGAACCAATTTTGATTTTACCTCTAATGAATAGAGGGAATGCTGAAAGTTGGAGTTGGATACAAGATCAGCGTTTCTTCAATAACGAAGACCCGATGGAAATGGTTTCATTAGCAATTAAGGAAAAGGGCTTGGGCAATAGCAAGATTGGAGCGGAACTTGGTATGAATATGCGTTTTGAAGGGTACACCAATGACTTTCAATCACTACGGGCAAAGTTGCCTAATGTCAATTATGTGGATGCAAGCCCTATGATATGGGAGCTCAGAAGCGTAAAATCATCGTCTGAAATTTCATGCTTACGAAAAAGTTGTGACATAACCCAAAAGGCCGTTAATGCAGGTTTCAGATCAATTAGAACTGGAATGACGGAAACGGAACTGCTAAGAGAACTATACAGAGGAGCACTAGATGCGGGAGCTGCTGATTTGCCTTTGAAGCTTTACTTTTGGATAAGATCTGGGCCGAGCAGATATCTTATGAGGGACTCTAGACCAAGCGCCCTAAAGAAGATAGAAAGTGGGGATCTAGTGATAGTTGACGGTGGGGTCGGGTTTAAAGGGTATATGTCTGATTTCATAAGAACGGCATCCGTTGGACAACCTGAACCAGAACAAAAGAAGATGTATGATCTCGCGGTAGAGTCGCAGACTGTTGCACTTGAGAATATGGCGTCAGGTGTAGATGGAGCTGTCATTTCACAAAAAGCTCTTGATGTATTTGAAAAGGCAGGTTACTCGAAGAACATCTTTTCTAAACAGATCGCGCATGGCATAGGCCTTGAGATTCATGAGTTTCCTTTCATCGCTGCGAATATTCCGGACACTCGATTGAAAACTGGAAACACTTTGTCAGTGGAACCATTTTTATACGACTCAGCGTCGCTCAACTACTTGGTCAACGGTGTAAAGGAAGGGACTGCCAAAGGAATTTTCATAGTTGAAGATGAGATAGCTGTCACAGATAACGGAATTGATAACATGACACCGATGGATAAAGAGCTCTTTATTATCAAGCGATAAGGTGAGATGTTAGGCATTGTTCATTTTTGATGCGCATGCTCACATAGGTGGAGGAGCATCGCCGGAGTTCGTAACGGCAGATATGTTGGTTGCAGAAATGAAACGAAGCGGCATTACAAAGTGTTGTGCCATCGGTGGTCTCCCTGTTACAAAAGATGAAATGATCGCTAACAACGATTTCGTATCCAACGCAGCGAAGAAGTACCCAAAGGAGATTCCATACGGGATCGGTTCTGTAAATCCAAGATTAGGCGACATCGCTGTAAAAGAGCTCAGAAGAGCTGTATTGGAACTTAGTATCAAAGGGATAAAATTCCTTCCACCGTATCAAGGAATACATATTGATAGTGAGGTCGTTCGTCCGATTTACGAATTTTGTCAAGATCATTCCATTCCTATTTACATACACACTGATTGGCCCGATGCGAGATGTAATCCAATTACTTGTGCTCAAGTAGCATCAAAGTATCCAAAGAATCTGTTTATTCTTTGTCATACGCCTAGAGAGCCGATCAATAATGCATCGGTCATGATGTGTGCACAAGCATTGAGGATGCAAAGCAATGTCGTACTGGACACCGCGATGGCTTTTGATAGTGAAATCGAAACTATTGCAAAGGAGGTCAGTGAGGATAGAATATGTTTTGGAACTGATTGGCCATCATTTCGATATGCTTTTTGTAAAGCGAAAGTCTCAGTCTGCGATTTGCCCGATAATGTCAAAGCGAAAATATTTGGGCTAAATTTAGCAAAGATTTTAGGGGTTGACGTCGAATGATTAGGGCAATTGACATACACGCAAACATAGGAACTGACCTCATGTATGGTTTTTCACAAACACCCGAACAATTAATCAAGAAAATGGACATGGCCAATGTAGAAAAAGCTGTGCTCCAGCCCATTCCAATGCCTGATAATGCACAGATTCCTAAGATCAACGACTACGTTAGAGCTGCAATCGACAAGTATCCAGATCGATTTGTGGGATTCTGTTGTGTATCACCATCAGATCCTAACGTAACCAATGAGATTGATCGAGCTGTCGATAAACTCGGATTGAGCGGTATACTTCTTGATTACGACACTTTCATGGGTGCTTATCCAAAACCTAAGATAGATCTCGTATTTGAGAAAGCGAGAGAACACGAAATTCCTGTGCTCCTTCAAAGTATCCCTGGGCAATCTAGATATCTTGGTGACAATCTTGCAGAAGAAATCAACGCGCTTGCTGAGAAGTTCACTGATGTTTCAATAATAGTTCATCAAATGATTCCATCGATAAAATTTTTCTTTCAGAAGAACTCCAATCTCTTGCTGAACACAGGTCATTGCTTGGACAACCGAACTATTGAAACCTACTCGAGTCTTTTTGGTGCAGGCAGAATTCTTTACGGAAGTAATTCCCCTAAAGAACATCCACTTGTTAGAAGATTGTATATCGACGAAGCAGAAATAACTGATTATCAAAAAGAGCTGATACTTAGGCGGAATGCGGCCCGGCTCCTAGGGATAAGCTGATTTTTCAGAGCGAAGACAACCAGCAAGAACACACTGTGCATGTTTGTATTTTTTGGCTATGCCCTGATCCTGTATAATCTCCAGCTAATGAAAGATGGTTTCGAGAGACTCCGTGATCAAATCGATCTTGATAGAAATGTATCGCACCTGTCAATTGCGACTCCACAGTCAGGCTATGGTAGTGATCTGAATACGTGCTAATATTCTAATAGTCCAATCATAGAAGATGGAAAAGCGTTTATCATTAGTTGAACATTGCGAGCTTTATCCTGCGCAGGCTGCTCCTAGCGATTTTCGTCCTCCTAGGCGTCGCTACAATAACTTTCATTCTATCGCATAACCTTGGCGGAAATCCTCTGTACGCGTGGCTCGGTAAATCAGCGAGCGAGCATCCCCAACTCGCACAGGCTTATGCATCTGAATACCATTTGAATGCACCAGTGTGGATTCAATATTACTATTACCTTACAGGACTTTTGCATGGTAACCTGGGATATTCCCCCTCGAGAGGGTTTGTTCCGGTAGCCACTGTGATTGCGCAAACACTGCCCTACACAATTCAGATTGCACTCTTTGCGATTGTTGCTAGCATAATTCTAGGAGTAATACTAGGAGTGATATCGGCTCGTTATCACCATCGGATTGAGGATAAAAGTATCCGTGCCTTCTATCTAGCCGGGATTTCATCGCCATCATTCTTCATGGCTCTCATATTGCTCATAGTATTCACGTATACGTTGCATGTACTACCAAGCGGGGGAGCTGTAAACCCCTTCCTCAGTGCTCCAAAGCCTATTACTCATCTGCCAATCCTAGACTCTCTAATCGAAGGAGACTTTCCATATTTCATCAGCGTAATGCGACACGTCATTCTCCCCAGCATGGCTCTTGCTCTAATAACCTTTGGAGTCGTGGTGAGGGTCTTGAGAAGTTCGATGCTAGGCATTATGCGGTCAAATTTCGTGCGCACTGCTAGGGCAAAGGGGCTGAAGGAGAGAACAGTCTTTTTCAAACATGGATTGAGAAATGCAATGATATCTGTCGTGACACTATCTTCATTGATAGTTACTTGGCTGATCACCGGGACAATATTCGTTGAAAATATCTTTTCTTATCCAGGAATGGGACAATATGTGTTTCAGGCCCTTCAATCGCAAGACTATCCCGGCATAATGGCTACGACTCTTGTTTTCGCAATAATAATTATAATCACGAATCTTGTTGCCGACATACTTTATGCCGTGGTTGATCCTCAAATTAGGCTAGGATGAGAAGGCGGGAGAACAAAGATCGAAATGCTTTCCGAAAAGGAACCAGATCAAGATTCTTCGGCAGCTGAATATTCATCTCGGAGCTCCTCGCTCCTCCAGGGCGGAGCACGTGAAAGACTAAGGGCTACGCTCCAAGCCATTTGGTCGAACAAGGGAGCTCTGATTGGCGCAATCATCGTCAGCGTGTTTGTCATAACATCATTGGTCGTTGGCATTGCTAACACGCTTCACATTACGATTACTCCGTACAATCCAATTCAGCAAAATACTGGCCCTGCTCTCGCTCCCCCATCCTGGGCTCACCTCATGGGAACTGATCAGCTTGGCGAGGATGTATTCAGTCGAATAGTCGCTGCCACGCCAAATGACTTCGCGGTTAGCCTCGCTGTGATAGCATTTGCCCTAATTGTTGGGGCATTACTCGGAACGTATGCAGCCTTTCATGGAGGTCTAGTGGATGAAGCTCTTATGAGAATAACAGACATCTTCTTCGCCATCCCCGTGCTAGTTCTTGCAATGGCGATAGGAGTTGCGTTGGGAGTAGGAATCGTACATATGACAATAGCTCTCATGCTAGTTTGGTGGCCACCGTATGCGAGGCTTGCGAGAGGAGAAGCCCTCAAAATAGCACACCAAAATTACATTGATGCAGCTAGGTTATCAGCTGCGGGAAGATTTAGAATCATATTGAAACATGCCCTCCCCAACATCACCATGACATTGATTGTCTATGCATCTCTTGACATCGGCACTGTGATAATAATCTACGCAGGTCTTAGTTATCTCGGACTCGCAGTTACGCCTCCTCAACCAGATTGGGGACAAATGGTCAGCGCGTACCGAGACTTTATACTCTCAGCCCCATGGCTTCCGCTCTTTCCAGGACTCGTTATTGCGCTGGGGGTCATTGGATTTAGCCTCCTTGGAGATGGCTTAAGGGACACACTGGAGGCCTTCTAGCATTTTGGGATTGTTAGAAGAGCATCCAGAAAGGCCCACAAATGACAGTAGTTTGTTGTCCATTTCAAATCTCTCAATTGGTTACCGATCAAAGCTAGGTAGTCTTCACGCGATCGACGGAGTAAATTTGACCATAGAGAGGAACACGTTCATCGCAGTAGTCGGCGAGTCTGGTTGCGGAAAATCGACTTTAGCTCTTGCAATCATCGGACTGCTTTCCACACCACCTGCGAAGATTGAAAGTGGTAGGATTGAATACAAATCGGTTAACCTAATATCGCTAAAGGAAAATGATCGCAGAAAGTACAGGGGGACGGAGATAGCGATGATATTTCAGGAACCACTTACATGCCTCAATCCCGTGTATAAGGTTGGTGATCAGATAGCAGAAGCCATCTTGATTAGAGAAGAGAGGAAAGGGGAAGGAGAAAGCCCTAACGCTATCGCAAGTGAAAGCGACGTGATGCAGAAAGTCCACAATACTAAGTCGCCAAAAATCTCCTCTAGGATGCAGCTTCCTAGACGAAATCTGGCCAGGCTGTTTAGAGCCGAAATTCTTGACGCCCTCAGACTCGTTCGCATTCCGGATCCAGAGCAGGTCATGGAAAGGTATCCGTTTGAACTCTCTGGTGGAATGGTACAAAGAATCATGATTGCAATGGCACTTGCGCAGAAGCCGGCCTTGTTGATAGCTGATGAGCCAACAACGGCTTTGGATGTTACAACCCAAGCCCAAGTTCTCAAATTAATGAAAACGCTCATGAACGAGGTGAATACTAGTATCTTACTCATCACTCACGACCTTGCGGTAGCAAGCCAGGTTGCAGATAGGATTGTTGTCATGTATGCTGGGGATATCGTTGAGGATGCTGGTGTCTATGATTTCTTTTCAGAACCCTTACATCCTTACAGCAAGGGTTTACTCTCATGTGTTCCATCAGGTTCAAAGGATAAGGCAAGACTAAAGCCAATTCCGGGGAGCGTTCCCGATCTGACTAAATTGCTGGAAGGTTGCAAATATGCATCGAGATGCCCCTATGTAATGAATGATTGTCTTACAAAGAAACCGACTCTCGTTGAAGCAAGACAAAACCGTAAAGTTGCGTGTTTCCTCTATGGCCAATGAACACAAAAAAGAAGAAGATATACAACAGCATCTAGCACAGCTGACTTCAGAACAAGCAGGGGACAGCATCATTCTTGAGACTAGGAATCTAAAGAAGTACTACCCGATTAGGCGGGGTTTCAACCCGTTTCAGCGTAATGGACAGCAATACGTTCGCGCCGTAGACGATGTCTCGATAAAGGTGCCAAAGGGAAAGACAGTTGCAATACTCGGTGAGTCTGGTTGTGGCAAGACAACTCTTGCTAAGGCGATTGCCCTACTTTCTCCTCCGACCTCAGGTGAAATCATATTCAACGGTCAAAGTCTTACTTTCGGCAAGAAGAAGAAAAAGGTAGATTACAAGAAACTCTACAGAGAGATGCAGATGGTATTTCAGGATCCTGACTCTTCGCTCGACCCAACACTCAAAGTCAAGGATTCTATCGCTGAACCGTGCAAGAGACTTCTGACACTAGGAAAGGGGGAAGATATTGAGACCTTTGTAATGAAAAGTCTAAAGGCAGTGGGACTGTCGGCGATGCATGCCGAAAGAATACCCGCCCACTTGAGCGGAGGTCAGAAGCAGCGAGTTGCAATAGCTAGAGCAATAGCACCACAGCCCAAGATAGTGATATTGGATGAACCTACAAGCGCGTTGGACGCTTCAGTGCAAGCCCAGATTCTTAATCTTCTCCTAGATCTCCAAAAGAACTTTAACCTGACATATCTCATAATTACGCATAACATCTCAGTCGCTGAATATCTCTCGGACATATTGATTGTGATGTACGCCGGAAACGTTGTGGAATATGGACCTTCGGATTCGGTAATTTCGAAGCCAAGACATCCCTATACGATTACACTCATCTCTGCTGCACCGATCCCAAATCCGTGGAAGAGGAACCTGCTTAATACCGAAATCAGAGGAGAAGTTCCTAGCGCGATCAACCCACCTAGTGGATGCAAATTTCATCCTCGCTGTACGTATGCTGGAAAGAGATGCTCTGAAGAAGCTCCTGAGCTGAAGGAGATTTCTCCGGGCCATTTTGTGTCGTGCCACTTCGCGGAAAAGACTGCCTAGCGCTCGGAGCCTACCTGGGCATGCAGGATTCATCCTAAGAGTCTACTTTCTGTTTTAAGAAAGTAGCCGGCGAAATCGAACTTTAGATTATCCACAGCCGCTACTGCGAATATTACGCAAGCCTGAGAATACCAAATGTTGAACATATCGTCAGGAAAATTATCTCTTGCTCTTTCGAGAAAATAAATGGCGCTGCTTTTATCCGGAGTTCGGAGTCCAATAAATTAGGCATTGAATGACCGGTATCGGAATGCAATCAAAACTTCAGCTCAATCAAAGTATCAGCTCAAGACAGTCTGCTTTACTCCGACTTCAACGCCTAGCATCGGGGGCCACTTCCACAATTGTTCCTATCGTAGCGGGGTCCTCGACATAACAGTGTTTGCTTTAGAGAAGGTTAAACCTTCATCGTAAACGCATTTTAATTATTTGCGTTCAGACCAAGTTCCCTTTCTTAAATATCAAAAAGAACATCAATTGTTATGATTAGCAACGCTCAGAAAGACAAAGATGAAAATTGTTCTCCAAGCGGGGCTCCTTGTTTCGATCAATACCAAAATCATAATGAAGATGGATTATAGATGTGGACTGGATAAATGTGCAGAGGCAGCAGCAACAGCAGCAGGAGCCACAATGACAAAGGCGGTATTTGGGAGTGAACAGTACATAGTTGGAAACGGTTTTGTTGCAAGATAGACAAAGGGGCATTTCGATTTCAGCCGAAGTCTCAGTTGAAGAGAAGGAAACTGCCCTTGAGGAGTTCAAAGAGACAATGCAGGCGATTCATCAGGACTGAAAAAACACAATCCGAATCGGGAGTTCACATCCGCTTCTTAGTCGTTGGAAAAAGCATGTCTATCTAATTAAAGACACAAACGATAAGACGCACACCAGAAAAAGTAGAGGGAGCCGGAATTTTCTGCATGCTAGAAGAAAATGATAGGTTCGACTGGGGAATCAACATAGACAACGTTTGGACTTATGCAGGTTTGCCTCCACCAAAATCAGCGATTGTCCCTTTTCTTTTCTCACTCAGGCTATCTAGAGGTCCGATAGACGTTCTTGAACATCCGTATAGTGGAAAAGCAATCGAAGAACATTTGAAATTGCCTGACGAAGCCGAGCCTCTCTCAGTAGTCAAGGAAGTTTGTGATGACGTAGTCATAAGGCTAAAAGAAGCAAGGATAAGCTTTGTAAGGGCCTGGTTCCCTTGGAATTTTTTCAAAAAG
>JARCRS010000064.1 GCA_029850555.1 archaeon
GATAGTGGATAAACTCAGTCTCATCTATCTTCGAGGCTCGACAATCGACTACGAAGAGACTTTACAGACGTCTGGATTCAAGGTGGACAATCCTAATGCAGCTGCTTCCTGCGGGTGCGGTCTATCTTTCAAGGCAACCAAAGAAACTGCCGAGGCTGCAAAGCAAGTAAATTCGTCTTAGAAAAGCGGTACTATCATCAGCCATTTTCTTTTTACGCACATTTTCGCTCCATCTTTCTGAATTGAAAGACCTAGGCGAGCTGATCAAAAGGTTTGATCACGTGGGAATCGCCGTCAAAAATGTTGATGAGGCCCTCAAAACATACCGAGACATCCTAGGATCGAAGCTCCTAGTTTACAAAAAGATAGGCACAACTCAGGACTATACTTTCACTCAAGTCTCTTTAGGAAGCCAAACAATCGAGATGATCGAACCGATCTTTGGCAAAGAAAGCTTCTTGACAAAATTCCTGCGCGAACGCGGCGAAGGTCTGCACCATCTAACTTTCCAAGTCTACGACATCAAAGAAACAATAAAATTTCTAAAATCCAAAGCAATACGAGTTGTCGATGAGTTTATCGAAATCGATCCTCTTTGGCAGACGGCATTCATCTCGCCACGAAGTTCAAACGGCGTCCTAATCCAACTTTATGAGACTGTCAAGGGTAGCGAGTATGACCACTCTCCCTAGCCAAGTCTAGTTGTGATCAACGGAACAATCATCTCGTTCGGAGACAATCCTCCGTGTCGGCCCGGCACGTATTCATTGCGTGGCTGCACGTTCGAGTTGTCAATAGCATTATCCTTCTTTGGCACAGCTATCAAGTCGCCGATTCTATCTGAAACCTGTTCTTTTGCCTCTCCAATCCCAAATAGACCCTGTCTTAGGGCATCCTTTGAGTTCAATAGATGGAACATGTCTCCAAATCTTTTTTTGAAGTAATATTCGATTTGAGAAATTTTCTCTTCTGATTTAGCATGCAATATCAAGCATCTAGAATCTCCAGTCGGAGGTACTTTTAGCATGTTCATAAGCTCTGGATGACTTGCGATATCTATGATTTCCCTCTCATTGATATGAGATAAGCCGTGGTCCGCAGAAATTAAGAGAATTGTTTTCTTCGCGACCGAAGGATCGAGTTTTTCTCGCAGCTCCCTGTTAACACCGTAGAATATTGCCTCCACTTCCGCCGCATATTCTTGGGAAAAGGGACTCCTTGCGTGGGCGATTGTATCCGGGGAAGCATAATAGGCAAAGTGAAAAGCTGGACCATTGGAAGGAGACTCTAGGTTCCTTCTCACGCCCACAAATAAATCAGAAGCTGTTAGGACAGGAAATATGTTCGCCCCTCTGTTTGTAATCTGCGAGAGGCCGCTTCCCACGATGTACTTGTTGATGTAGAGATTTGACGGCACCCCAGAATCTCTAAACCTTTCATGCAAAGTCTTTTTCCCAATTAGCTTAGCAGGATCGAATCCAAGTTCAAAAAGCGACCTTCTGCTGAAGACTGGTCCCAAGTCAAGCATCTGTATAATAGCTCCTATTTCATTCATGTACATGGTGTACCCGATGATGCCATGCTCCTGTGGTGTAAGACCGGTGTGGAGGCTCGTGGTAGCACTAGAGGTGGTTGAAGGAAAAACAGAGGTTAAGGGAAGAATCTGCGAATCGTGTTCGATCTTTTCGAAGGATGGAAATCCAAAATTTTGTTTCACATACTGAATCGAATTGAATCCAAATCCATCTAGGAGAAGAAACACCACGTTTTCTATTGTAGATTTGTTTGCAAAGTCGAAGAATCTCTCATCAGTCAACGGCCGGTCGCTTTTCACATTGAGCAAGCTCGAAAAAGTGTCCGGTAAATTGGAAATGCATTGACCTTGATATCTTGGCGTAACAAATCCTTCGATCATAGAATCTTTAAGCAGTCCAGAAACTTCATCTTCAGTTGCAAGCAAGTTGTAAGCACTCCTCGAAAATCGTCTCGCTAGTCTTAACACTTTTGGAAATTAGATTGAAAACAAAAACTAGACAGATGGGCGTGGGCGGATTCGAACCGCCGATTCCCGTTACACTGCGTTTGAGCAGCTGTGTGAGAGCGGTGTCTTAGACCAGCTGGACCACACGCCCATTAGAAATTTTTGCCGCACTATCACTTAGATATGCTATTCTACGAAACAATCAAGGTAGAGACATCTTTCAACTGGAAACTAACGAAAGTGTCCCACAGTGAAAGGATTTTCGCAATAGAAGTTCCGCTATCGTCTATTAGCCTACTTCTTCACACCTAAAGCTCTATTCTTCAATCTCAATGCTTCGGAATGACATTTTCTGCATCGCGTGGCGGAAATTGGATTCTTAGCTCCGCACCGCAGACATATCTTGAAGAATAGTCTACGCTTTTGAGCCATCTGCTTTTTTGTTGCGTCAGTAATTGGCAATCTAAATCTGAACCCTATGTTAGCCCTATCAGAGGGGGCTATTCAACCTTCAAAGCAACGCATTTAACTTTTTATTAGCTCAATTGAAATCCGAATTGCTAGGATTCTTCCTGAAAGCTACCGCTAGATTTTCCCTTTCTCCAAAAAGATGTTGATTTTTCATAAATTGAAGATTCACGAATATCAGGCGAGAGAGCTTTTCGAAACGGAGGGAATCCCTGTTCCGAAAGCGAGACTTTGTAAAACCCCAGAGGAAGCAGGAAAAACTGCAGAAACGATCGGGAAACCTGTAGTTGTAAAATCTCAGATACTAGTTGCAGGAAGAGGCAAAGCAGGCGGAATCAAGCCAGCTCAAAATCCCTCTGAAGCTTTTGCAATATCGAAACAGCTCTTGGGGTCGATCATAAAAGGAATCAAGGTTAATTCTGTTCTTGTTGTTGAGCAAGTCAAGGCTCAAAAAGAACTCTATCTTGGCTTTACTGTAGATCGTGCCAAACGGCGAATCGCGCTGATCACGAGTTCAGACGGCGGAATTGATCTCGAAGAGCTCGCACGAACGAAACCCGATAGAATCTTCCGTCGCGAGATAGATCCTATTGTCGGATTGCATTCTTTTGAAGCTAGGGACGCGGCGCTCTCCATAGGGCTTGTAGGAAAAACTGCAAACGAATTCACCTCAATATGTCAGAAGGTATTCTCAATCTTCAAGAAGGTGGACGCTGATTTGTGCGAATCAAATCCCCTCGCAATTGATTCATCAACCGGATCCCTTGTCGCACTAGATGCCAGAATCACTCTAGATGACAATGCAATCTTTAGGCACCCTGAATATCGACAGGTAGACGAAGAGCTTTCGCCTCTTGAAAGAGAAGCTCAAACCGCGGGGCTCGCTTTCGTTCAGCTAGACGGAGATATCGGAATCATCGGAAACGGGGCAGGCCTAGTAATGGCTACTCTCGATGTTGTCGCTCATTTTGGGGGAAGGCCCGCCAATTTTCTTGATATGGGAGGGGGCTCAAGAGCGGACGAAGTCTACAAAGCTGTGAAGATTTGCTTGGAGCAAACGAATCTACGAGCAGTATTTTTGAATGTTCTCGGAGGAATCACAAAGTGCGACGAGGTGGCACTCGGTCTCGTTCGTGCTCTCAAAGAATCAAATGCCAAAATTCCTTTTGTTGTGAGAATGGTTGGCACAAATGAAGAGGAAGGAAGGAAAATACTAGCAGAAAATCACATCTCGTATCTAGATTCAATGGAAACAGCCGCGGAAGAAGTCGTCAAGATTGCAAAGCGAGAGTGAAAATAAATGACAATTCTAGTCGACAAAGAGACCAAGGTCGTAGTGCAGGGCGCGACGGGGCGGGAAGGATCCACTCATACACTTTCGATGCTAAAATACGGCACCAAAATCTTGGCGGGCGTCACACCCGGAAAGGGGGGAGAAAAAGTTGATCACGTTCCAGTCTTTGAGACGGTGAAACAGGCAAAGGAAGCTCACCCTGAAATAAATACGAGCATAATCTTTGTCCCTGCCCAATTCACAGCTGATGCTGTTTACGAGGCTCTAGACTCTGAAATAAAATTGATCGTAGCGATCACAGAAAGAGTTCCTGTTCACGATTCACTAGAATTTGTCAACTACGCCCGCGAAAAAGGTGTGACCGTTATCGGGCCCAACTGCCCCGGGCTAATTTCACCAGGCCAGAGCAAAGTCGGTATCATGCCCGGGCACATATTCTCAAAAGGGAATGTTGGAATGGTTTCTCGTAGTGGAACTCTCACTTATGAAATTGCATGGGTCCTCACAAAAGCTGGGCTAGGGCAGTCAACTGCGGTAGGTATCGGAGGCGATCCTGTAATTGGAAGGGATGTCCTCGAAATCGTTGACAAGTTCGAAAAAGATCCGGAGACAAAAGCTATAGTCGTTATAGGTGAAATAGGAGGCGATGCTGAAGAAAGGCTAGCACGCCGAATCAAACAAAACGGAATGAAAAAACCTATAGTTTCTTTTATCGCAGGCCGTCAGGCTCCCGCGGGGAAACGAATGGGTCACGCTGGCGCAATAATTTCTATGGGCTCTGGAACTGCGACTAGTAAGATAGAAGCCTTAGAATCCGCCGGGATTAGAGTTGCAGAACTCCCTTCTGAAATTCCCGAACTAGTTCTCAAAGCTCTGAAAAAATGAATCATAAGAGAAATCCAAGCTCGCTCTGCCCTAATCTCTTGCTTTTAGAATACGATTCATTGCTTTATATGGCAACTTCACATCCCGTTCGCAACGGCGTGTTATTTCCTACGGTTCAAACAATAGTTGTTTGATGCGCGATT
>JARCRS010000065.1 GCA_029850555.1 archaeon
GATCAACGGTTGGACATGCGGCGACGCTGTCAGCAAAAGAAGCGTCGATTACGTTTCAGATAATATTGGAATAAGGTACGGCAAGCCCGAGCTCGAACATCCCGTCGAAGGCGTGCTTGTTTACTCTCCCGATCACGAAACCAAAGTGTTGTTTGAAGGTGAAGGCTTCATTCTTAATCGGAAAATCCTCCCCAAAAGGCAGGTCGAGGACGCGAAAAAAGTGGGCGTCGAATTCGCGTTCAATATTGCCTGCGACCGTCTGTATTCGGAGGATGGCTTTGTAAGAGGGGTGACAGGAAGAAATCTAGCGGATGGAAGCTCATTCAAAAAAACCGCAAAAATGGTCGTTGACGCAGCTGGCAACGCCACAAAGCTACGTCCAAATCTGCCGATTCAGACAAAGATTGAGCTGGATATAGACAGAGACGATCTTGAGAGCACTGGTAGATACATCTACGATTTTGAAGTCGCCGAAGAGGATCCTACGTGGTTTGATTCTAGATATGCTCTAATTCATTTGGATCAATATATCGCAGCAGGAGGATACGCCTGGACTTTTCCTAAAGGGAAGAACAAGGTCAACATAGGCTTGGGTGTGCAAAAGAAAGCTCTAGACATGAGGAATGCCAAATTCGGGAAAAAGGATGGGTTGCAGGACCTAATCGATCAGTATGTTAAAATGAACAAGGCGATCAAAAATCCCGTTCAATCTCCTAGCTCCGATGACAATGGAAACACGAAAGGGAGCTGGCAGGTTTCGGTGAGGCGCCATAATGACTGTTTGGTTGCGAATGGTTACGCGATGGTCGGAGACGCAGCTTGGATGGCAAGACCAATTGATGCGGGAGGAATAGGACCTTCAATCTATGCAAGTGTAATGCTGGGAAGAGTTGTCTCCCACGCAATAGAAGCAAATGACACAAGCGAGGAAATGCTCTGGCAGTATAACTTGGATTATATGAAACACCATGGGTATCAGATGGCAAGCTTTGAAGTACTAAGACGATATCTTCAAACACTTTCAAACGACCAGATCAGCTACGGAATGAAGTATTTCCTTTCTGAAGATGATATTACGAGCATTGTGAACAGGGAGCATCCCCGTTTTTCAAGGCTAAGATTGCTTAATCCCGCGATGATGATGCATATCGCAAAGGAGCCTAAACTTGCTTCCGGGCTAAAACACACGTCCGATGTCAGCGAAGAATTGATCTCTCATAACATGGATTATCCTGAGAAGCCCAGCGGCTTTAGTACTTGGAAGCAGAAATTGACGTCCTTACTTTCAGACGCATTTTCAAAGTTCTAGATTCTTTTCTTTCTCATGGATGAGGCATTTTTTTCTGGCCTTGGGTTTTCTTCTTCTCCTCAATGCTCGAGACAAGAGTCTCTGGGTCAATCTCGCTTTTGACCTTCGAAGAATACTTCAGAAAGTCAAGATTGAAGAGCGAAGCTATCGCAGAACCACGAACCTCCTCGCTTTGATCCTGACTAGCTTCGACCAAGGCACCCCTAGCTTTCTCATCACCGATCGCGCCTAATGCCGCTGCCGATTCATGTCTTACTATTTCTGATGGATCGTTCAAGGCAGCATCTACGAGATAAGGAACAGCTGATTTGAGACCCATTTGACCTAAGGAAAAAGCGCATTCATGACGAATCAAAGAACTAGGATCATGCTTCATCACATCTCCAAGTACTGGAACCGAACTTTCGTCTCCGATTTCAGAGAGGACTGTAACCGCATGAACCCTCACGACAAGAGCTGGCTCTTCCACGAGAACATTATTGAAAAATTCAGCGTTTCTTTTCTCGTACTCGTCTTCCATTTGGCTAAGGAGCTTGAAGGCGCGGTCTCTGTTTTTGTCTTCGATTGATTCCGTGTATCTCAATGACAGCCAATTTTCTTTGGCTCAAACAACCTAAAATAAAGGTAGCTCAACAATAAAGTCTCGAGTGAGTCCTTTTGGTCGTCAAAAATCCGTCCGACGAGGAAATAAAGGAAATACTTTCGCAAAACAAGACTGTTGCGGTGATTGGTATGTCGAAAAATCCAGAGAAGGACGCGTACACCATTCCGCAATATTTGATAAATAAAGGCTACAAGGTGATCCCTGTGAATCCTAGCGCTGACGAAATTCTAGGAGAAAAAGCTTACAAAAAACTCGGCGATGTACCTGGTCCGATCGATATAGTTGATGTGTTTCGTCCAAGCGAAGATATCCCAAACTACGTGGATGATGTGATTGGAAAGAAACCAAAGGTCTTCTGGCTTCAACTAGGAATCGAAAACACCGCTGCTGAAGAAAAGGTCGCATCAGCTGGGATCAAGGTAGTTTTCAACAAATGCGTGATGGCAGAGCACAAGCGTCTATTTCGCTTTTGAATCATAGATCAGCGCCCATTAGCGATTGCTTGTTTGATCAAAGCATGCCCTAATATCCTTTGAGCTCTTCTTTCATGGTCACAGAGAACAATGGCCGCTGATATAATATATCATTAGAAATAGTCTTTGTTCGTTGGTAACGTAAGCCGTACGCCCTAGTTCTTTTGCTCTTTACTCTAAATACAATCATTAACGTACCCCCACCTCCCTCCCATCTACATACGAGTGTTCCAAATAGCTATTGCTTGAGCCATTGCGGTATGCCTAAATCCTCATTTTTCATGGTCGTATAAAATTCCGCGATTTGACATACTGTTTGTTGAATAAACCAATTGATGCTGCTCTAACCTTTGTCATTCAATATTGTGAGATATCACGGAAATTGATCGATACTATTTAAAGGCCCTATAGGGTACTATTTCCACACAGGCGCTGGATTAGCAATTGTATGAGCCGGACGGCCATCCAACAAAAAAATATTGACGGATGAATTTACCTTACGATTGGATTTGGGGAAAGAAAAGCGTAATTTGGCGACGTCAGTAAATTTTTTCGCTATCTCTTAATTGCGTTCACATAGAACCTTGTGGCTGTTGCACGCAGTGAACCTTCCTTCTCGATCCTCTCGTGTAATTCTTTGAGTCTTGGAAGATAGTTGTCGATATCAAAGTCGGGTATCTGCCAAGGCGCTGAAAGGAGAAAACACACAATCGCTCCTACATCCTTGAACCATGAATTCATTTTTGCATCTTCACTACGAATTATTTCGAAACCAGAGAGTTCAATCTGGCGCTTGCATTCTTCGAAATCCCAAACTGTCTCGTATCTAATTGCTCCAAGTAGATCGTTTAGATCGAGTAAATTTCGACTCCCGACCTGCTGCGTGAGAAACACGCCATTCTTCTTTAAAACCCGAAAGACCTCACTTGCGATGAATGACTCATGCCTATCTATTATCAAGTCCAAGGATTCCGATCTGAAAGGCAGAGCTCCCCTTTGGTTTGGGACATTATTATCATCACAGCAAGTTTGGATGATTTCCACTCCAAGCGTTTCTAGCCGCTTTTTCGCTACAGGCACATTGGGGGCATAGCCCTCTGTACAGAAACTATGCTCAGGCAATGGCCTAAGTGAAGAGAGAAATTCTCCTCCTCCTGTCCCAAGATCAACCAATGAATTCGCATGGGCGATTTTATCAAAGATCATATCCCTGAAATCCCAAGGAGGACTCTCCTCAATCCAACGTCCCTTTAGTTCTGAAAAATCC
>JARCRS010000066.1 GCA_029850555.1 archaeon
AATTGTAGGAGGAGGTATACTAGGAGTCACAATTTCTTATTGGCTATCTGAGCTTTACGATTGCTCTATTGCCTTAATCGAAAAGGAAAGCGAGATTGGAAAACATGCCAGCTCAAGAAATACTGGATTACTTCATCGGCCCTTTTATCTAAATCCGACAAAAAAGAGAGTTTTTTCAAGGGTCGCACAGAAATCATATTTCCTTTGGAAGGATCTTGCTTCAAGATACAATCTTCCTTGGAATGCAATTGGAACGCTTGAAGTGGCGCTAGATGAAGAGCAAGTAAAGACTCTAGATCAATACAAGGAATGGGCTCTAGAAAGCGGCGTATTGGAGGAAGAAATTGAAATTCTTGATTCTGCAGGAGTGCAAAAATTGGAACCATGGGTCAAATGCGTTGGCGCCATATTTTCAAAAACAGACACATCAGTGAATTATGGAGAGTTTACAAAATTTGTATTCGCGATGGCTCTAAGGAATCGAGTGAAATTTCTCAGTGGATGGATGGTTCAGAAAATTACTGACGTGAATGAAAACGTCCAGATTCAATTAAGAGGTAAGGATGATGGTCGATTCAAACAAATTTCAGTTAAATTCTTGATTAATGCTGCTGGTGGTGGTTCTGTCGACATTGCGCATGAGCTTGGCCTTGCCAAGGAATACACAGATCTTCACTTTCGGGGCGAATATTGGTTGGTGGATGAACCCTTTGCTTCAAAAATTACAAGAAACATTTATTCAGTAGCAAGATACAAAGAGTTTCCATTTCTTGATCCTCATTTTGTAGTTAGAGCAGATGGAATGAGGGAAATAGGGCCTAATGCAACCTTGGTTTCTAGTCCTGAAGCCTATGAGGCACTATCTGAAACTAGATTTCAGATAATTTCAAAGATCTTCGAGCGGCCAATAGTTCCAAAACTTAAGTTATTTACAAACGGTACATTTCTTTCGCTTGTTTGGCACGAGTGGCGCAGCTCGATTTCGAAAAGTGCAATGTGCGGCCGTGTCAAAGAGTTTATCCCTTCTATTAATGTGTCATACCTAAACCAGAGAGGACTAGCTGGTGTAAGAAGTTCGCTCATTGATAAAAATGGCTTTGTTCCAGAAGCTATCCTTGTTAGCGGAGAGAACTCGCTTCATATCTTAAATTATAACTCTCCGGGCGCAACTGGAGCTCCTGCTTTTTCAGCGTATGTAATTTCACAAATCATGAAAGCTGGTTATTTTGATGATTTGAAGAAAAAGAGTGTCAACTCTCAAAACTCGGTATGGCAGTTTGAGAAGGCTTCTGACCTCTGATTGTAAAGTTAGTTCTAGTACACTTATTTGAAAACTATGATTTAGAATAAGATTGCTTTAATTCGGTTGGAATGGTGGAACTGGCTCTTAAGTAAAGTGGCATTTCTGTTTCAGAGTTTATCCATTGGCTTCCGTTGAATATTGTCCTTCTTGTCCATTCAATCCATTTGCCTTCTGGGAGATACAATTCTCTTTCTCGTTTTCCCTTCTCTACAATTGGAGAGTAAAGCAGGTGTTTTCCGACCATGTATTGGTCGTTGATATAATAGGTCTCTTCATCACCCTGATACTCGTAACAAAGGGGCCTAATGATTGGATGCCCTAAACGATGTGCTTTGAGAGCAACGCGGGATAAATATGGCAGCAAAGAATATCGAAGAGAAATTGCATTTTTGACTTGATTTTGATATTTGGTTGGCAGTCTGAAAGGTTCTTGGTCGTTTCCTTCCTTACTCTTATGGTTTCGAAAAATTGGAAATAAAGCAGCCATTTGATAGAAGCGTGCCAGTAATTCTGGACTTGAATTGCCGATGAAACCACCTATATCACATCCCACAAACGGGACTCCTGAAATTGACAAACTCAATAGCAAAGGAATTTGGAGTCTCATATTTCTCCAAGAAGATGTGTTGTCTCCTGACCAGACAGCCGCGAATTTTTGTATTCCAGCGCAACCAGCTCGCGTAAGAATAAACGGTTCTTTGTTTAGTTTGTTAAGTGGTTCAAAAGTTGCCTTCGCTTGGAAATATGCGTAGGCGTTATGAACCAAACTATGAGGTACTTTCAATCCATCATCCAAATTGTGAGTGATATTCTCGTCAAAGGTCTTTGTATCATTAAACGCTGATGGCTCATTCATGTCAAGCCAAATCCCATCCAGACCGCTTTCAGAGACAAGCTTCATAACCTGTTTTGACCAGAACGATCTAGCTTTATGATTTAGGAAATCAGGAAAGACACACTCACCCGGCCAGACGCGTGCCACATATAGTTCTTCATCAGGTGTCTCACAGTAAGTTCCAATTCCTTCTTTGAATACATTGAAACTTTGGTCTAACTTTATTCCAGGATCTAAAATTGCTATGACTTTGATTCCCATTGAATGGAGTTTGTCAATCATTTTTCTTGGATTGGGAAATCTCTTTTTGTCCCAGGTGAAAACCTTTCTTTCCTTCATGTAGTCAATATCAAGATAAATGCAAGAAATTGGTATCCTGTGTTTCTTGTACTCTTGAGCAACTTCAAGTACCTTTTTTTCAGGAAAATAAGAGTACCTAGAAACTTGATGACCGAGAGCCCACTCTGGCATCTTGAACGGTAGGCCTGTTAGGCGCGAATAATTTTCAACAATTCGCTCAATCTCAGGACCGTGAATTATATAGAGCGTAGCGCTATTGAACGGGATTGAAATCGTTAGTTTGTCATATTCAGCTATACCGATGTCAAAGAGTATTTTTGCGGTGGAATCTAGGAAGTAGCCCTTTGCTATTCCTTTTCGTATGGAAATAAAGAAAGGAATTGATATGTATAATGGATCTGTGTGCCATTGATATCCATAGTTGTCAGTGTTCCACATTTTAAGCGATAGTCTTCTTCTGTCTAGATGGAAAGCCTTCTCTCCTAGGCCTAGAATATGTTCATCATTAAAAAATTCTTTTTTGATGATTATTGAATTGCTAGATGCATGAAAATTGAATTCGGTTTTTTCTTTTTCATCAAAGAAAATAGGGCCTCCTTTTTGTTTTGTAAATGTCGAAATTCCAGATTCATTTGAATGGAATCCTTGGATCGACGTGGGAGAGTTGATCTCAAATATCGTGTACCGTTTTGATACACGTTTTTTCACAATCATTTACGAATCCTTCATCTAGTTAGCATTCGAGACCAGTTTTTGCACCAAATAATCTAACAATCACATCAACAATCTGGATGCTTTCTACATCGGACATCCGCTCAATTTGTAGCAAGTCAACTTTTGGTAAATTGCTCAATAAATCGTTAATTTGTTGGTATTCCTTTTTGATCTCATTACCATCGAAAGCTCTCTCAATTGCTTGCTCTATTTGTTTTTGAGGAAAAGCTACACCGGCCCATTCAGAAGCAAGTTTGTAGTAGGACACTGCCGCAGTTCCCCAAAAACCCATTTGAGTGTGAAGGCTAGTCAAGGAATCACTTGACTCAAAACGTAAAACTATTCTTTCGCGACTCTCCTTAGCTTCTTCAAATCTTGAAAACAAAAGCGAGCTTGCATACGCTTCACTCACTATGACTAGAGCGGAGTTTGCGTCGCGAATGTATTTTGGATCATCTTTCGAACAATTTCGCATTCCATCTAGTGAAGCTGCTTCAATAGTTGTAAAGCCGCATTCGTTTAGCTTTGCCTTGCAAAACTCATGATAGATATCTGCCGGGTTCAATGATGATGAATCTAAATACATGATCGTATGGGTAAGCGTAAGCGCATTGGTTGAGGTGCTTAGGAACTCTGAACCAATTCGAAGAGTTGAAGCTTGACTCTTTGGAACGCTTTTGTATTCTACGTTACCTTTGAATCCTAGTCTTCGTCGGGCAATAGATTGTAGTTTCTTAAGATTGAGTGGCATGGTTAACCTCCGAAATCAATTCAAATCAAGATTTATCTAATCAGAGACTCTTTTTCACATTTCATGATGGAATCTGAGATTGAAAAAGAGTTAGATCCAAAAAGTGCTTACGATCAAGTTTTTAGCGCCTTACATGAGCACCAGAATTGGTTTTCTAATAGTATTCCTTTAATTGCTTCTGAGAATGTTCCTAGCCCCGCTGTTCGTGAGGCAATTCTTTCCGATTTTGGGAATAGATACGCAGAAGGGTGGGCCGGCGAGCGCGTCTATGCAGGGTGCGTGTACATTGACAAGGTCGAGATATTATGCATGCAGCTCGCGCGAAAATTGTTTTGCGCAGAGTTTGTGGATGTAAGGCCTGTCTCAGGAGTTTGTGCAAATCTTACTGTTTACTCCGCCTTCACCGATCCCGGCGACACGATACTTGCACTTGCTATACCGTATGGTGGTCATATTTCTAGTGGAAGAAAAGAGTTCAATGGAACGGCAGGTTTAGTTCACGGGCTTGAAGTAGAGTATTTTTCATTCGATAAGGACAACTGGAATATCGATGTTGATAAGACTAAGGAGAAAGTGAAGAAGCTCAAGTCCGAGGGCAAGAAAGTAAAACTGGCGATGTTTGGCGGTAGCTTATTTCTCTTCCCACATCCAGTAAAAGAACTGGCTGATTTTCTAAAATCTGAAGGTATCTTTGTATGTTATGATTCTGCCCATGTTTCAGGTTTGATTGCTGGGAAGCAATTCCAACAACCTCTCGCAGAGGGAGCTGAAGCGGTAACTCTTTCCACCCATAAAACACTCTTCGGTCCACAAGGAGGAACTGTCCTTTCATGGAACAAGTATGCTGACAAGATTAAAGCTGGCGCTTTTCCCGGAACAGCAAGTAATCATCATTTGCATCATGTTGCAGGGAAAGCTATCGCGTTTGCAGAATTTTTGCAGTTTGGACAAGAATATGCCAAGGAAGTAATCTCAAATGCACAGGCTTTAGGCCAGGCCTTGAACGACGAAGGGGTAGATATTTTGGCGGCTGATCTCGGGTATACAAAATCTCATCAAATCGCAATTGATGTGACAAAATACAATGATGGTGGAACTTTAGAAAAAGAGTTAGAGAGGGCCAACATAATCGTGAATAGGCAACTAATCCCAGGCGACATCAAGGCTGGTAGGCACTACATGCATCCAGGGGGATTAAGAATAGGCACGAGTGAAGTCACTAGGTTAGGGATGAAGAAAGATCATATGAAGGAGATTGCTTCGCTCATGGCTCGCATTATAGTGAAGAAGGAAGATCCTGGAAAAGTGAGGCTAGATGTCGAGCATATGCGCTCGTCCTTTCAAAAGGTTCATTACGCCTTTGAGACAAACACACTCGCTTACAAATATGTCAACGTGCGTTAGTCTTTCCTCTATAATGAAATTCGAAACGCGAAAGACATCTCGTTCTAATATATGGAAGGCCTTACCTTACAAGAATTGAGCACTGAACAAAGAGAGCCTACTGAGTTTTCCTCAGAGTTGGACAAAGCTCGAAGAATAGAGCCAATCATAGGAGAAGTTCGTGATGTACAGTATCGGTGTGAAATCTGCGGCCAAGTGTTCACAAATAATAAAGATCTGGATGAGCATGTAAAATCGCACCAGCGTGTGCAAGAGAAAGTTGAGAAGGAAACTCAACCAGCTGGCGTAAGTTAAAACATCAACTAATTGACGCAAATGTATCAGTAGCATGGACTAGTGTTTGAGTGAAAAATCGCTAGGATTGTGTCCTGCATTCTCAACAATTAGTAGTTTGGTGGTGCCAAACTTTCATATTTAGGGAAAAGAATAGATGCTGTTTTAATCGTAGTAATGTGTCGTAAGAACTTCGTTTGACCCAAACTACGACAACCCAGCAACCGATTAACCAATTCACAGGTGTTCTAAGCCGCCCGATCCGAGTGAAATTTGGGACTGCTGGGATAAGAGGTACTTTTGGTCAAGAAGTCTCAATTCGCGAAACAATTGCAGTATGTTATGCAGTCAATGAGTTGATAGGAATAGGCAGGTTTGGGTTAGGGTATGACAGCAGAAAGAGCTCGTTCATACTCGGAACTGCCGCCTGCGCCGCGATGAATTGGTATGGTAGTGATGTTGAGAACTATGGGATGATTCCTACTCCGGTTCTTGCATTCAACATTAAGCAAAACAAGCTTCATGCTGGCTTTTCTGTTACCGCTTCACATAATCCCCCTGAATTCGCTGGGGTTAAAGTCTTCGGCACTGAGGGGATCGAATTTTCACTAGAAGACGAGCAAAAATTGGAAGTTTTGATTCAAAAAAGTGCAGAATACGTAAAACATGATACGGAGTTGGTTCAATATGGTTCCACATTTGAAAATGAGGAGGCTATCTACTCATATCGTGAAGCTATTCTGAAGAGGGCGATAGAGAGCAAGAAAATTTTCAAGATACTTGTGGACTGTGCCAATGGAACGTCTGGTAACGTCACCCCTGGTATACTTTCAGAGCTCGGTCATAACATAGTTACGGTAAATGCTCACCCGAGCTCACTCTTTCCAGGACGACTACCGGAACCAATGATTGAGACTCTGGGTGAAGTTGCCATGTTGACTCGAAATATTCAAGCCGACTTTGCAATAGCGCATGATGGCGACGCTGATAGGCTTGTTATGATAGACAGTTCCGGAACGGTTGTTCCAGATTATGCTCTTGCTGCATTAATTCTCAAAACAACAATCGAAAAGAGTAAGCGAGGAACTGTAATCATTTCATTAAACAGTTCAAAGGCTCTTGAGCAGGTAGCGTTAGAATCAGGTTGCCGAGTAGTTAGATCTCGTATCGGTAAGACTTTCCAAGAGTTGTATAAACGTAAAGGGATCTATGCCAGCGAACCAAGCAAGATAGTTGATCCAAAATGGGGTTACTGGGAGGATGGTATATCTGCAGGTATTATGCTGACACAATATCTTTCTGAGCACAACATGCGCTTAGATGAGGCTCTAAAATCGATTCCAAAATACTATAATTTTCAGAGAAATATGGCAACCAATTCAATCGTAGATTATAATTTAGTAAAACAAGAAATTGTGAAGCACTTTGGGGATCAGGTAGAGTCGATCGAAGATTTCGATGGAGTAAAGGTGTATTTGAGTAAAAACGATTCTTGGTTTATGATTAGGAGTTCAGGCACTGAAAAGAAAGTTAGAATATATGTTGAATCAAGGATTGAATCCGAGGCGAGGTCGCTAGTGGAACTTGCCATTAAAATTGCCCAATCGTCTTGATCTTGAAGGGTAGCAATTCGTGTCAGTTTCTCATATAAATACTTCAGTTTCAAAAGCTGTTAGTTACGCAATCTCCCATGGTTATCAGATTGCGCCTGATGCATTGAGACTTTTACAACAACTCGAAAAAAGTCAAGATGAGAAAAACAAACGCGAGTCAGTATTATTGGATTCAATCCTTCAGTTAGCAATTGAAGAAAAGGTTCGTGCCACTATTGGACAGTCTAGTAATGAATCGACTAACACCATTGCTGTTCGTGACCTAATTGCTATAGAACCTGACTTATTTGAGGGACTCCAAGCGGAAAGCAAAGTCTCA
>JARCRS010000067.1 GCA_029850555.1 archaeon
AGTAAGATGTTCGTAGTCATGGTCCGTATCGTCTGACCAAAGCACAATCTCTATAGACCGTCCGTTAAGATCCGGCCTTAATCCATGATCTCCTGTTGCAGCTTCGACCGTGGCTATGCCTAAAGTGAATTGATCTAATGACAACTCCACGTGTTTCGGAGTACCTTCTCGGGGCGTGCGAAACTTTTCTTGAAAGCCGAGGCGTTCGTAGAAGGCGATGAGTTTGAGAATATCGCGAGTATAGATGTTGATAGCGGGAGTGTGAAACATAAAATTCTTCCCTCTACTGCGTTTACCTAGCTCCGTTCCTCTTACTGCGGCGTTGAACTAGATTGATCGGGTTACCGTCCGGATCTGATTTCCAAGCTGTGCGTAGATCTGTGAGAAAATCATGCGGAGGTCGAAGTGACCACGCGCCTTTTCCGGTAAGGCAAGCATATTCTCGATCTGTGTCGTCCGTCCGGAGAATTGCCCCAATGGTCCGTCCGCCTAAATTCGGATTCAATCCATGATCTTTGATAGCAGCTTCCACCGAGGAGATTCGGATAGTGAATTGATCCAAGTTTACTTCCACCTGAGTTGGCGCACCGTCCTGGGGATATCGGTAAGTTTCACGAAAACCTACTCGCTCGTAAAAGTCAGCGAGACGAACAACATCGCGAGAGAAAATATTGATCGAAGGGATCCCAGTCATATTACTGTCAACCTCTTTTTCTATTCAAATATCTTACTTCTTCCTCTCCTTGCCGTATCCCCATCTGCGCTTATCTAATGATAGGGCTGAAATCGGCCGAACTTATATTCTCCGAACGTACAGTTTGAAAAAAATCCAGCTCAACGGGTAGAGTAAATACGATCCCCAAATCCGAGATGTTCTCGGGAATTTCTACCGTTTTTCTGCCTCAGAATTTCTTTCTCTACCAGATCAATCACTCTCGAACTCGCAAACACCCGCTGCATATGGATCACTATCCGTACCGAGTCTATACTGCTGTTTTCTTTCAACCCAGCTTCGACCTCCAACACTTCCTTTAGTGAATTTGCCCAGCAATACAAGGAAAGACCGAGAGGATTTTCATGATGACCCAGGATGGAGCATTCTGGAAGATTCTCGCTCATTTGAGAGAGTATTGAATGATTTGCAGCGTGAGCAAGGATTTCATAGAGCAATAATCCACGTGAATGAGCCGCCTGAAACATCGGAAGAACATGGAGCATTCCTTCTCCGATAAGTCTACTTCGGATCTTCCTCACCACCTTCAGTGATAATCCCGTCAATTCGGAGAGATCACTAAGCGAAATTCGAGGATGGGGAACCAGTCCTTTTATCACCTCGAGCTCAGAAATTGAAGCCCTGTTGACAGAGTTGTTCAGATTAGGAATAAGGGGAGTGGTCTCGAATTCTGGTTCGCCAAGCAGTTCGACCAACGCGGCTTCAGGTTTCCCCTGTTGTGCTAAATTGTAAGTTAGTACGCCAACTACCTTATTTTGATCGAGTGTAGCGAAAACAGCGGACTCGGTCTCAAGTGCCCGTTCGAGACTCTTCGGATTGTCTGTCGGTTTGAATAGGAATAATCGAGCATAACGATGGAGGATTCCGGCTGCTGGGAGACCACGAAACCCCTCTAGAACGCCTAATCTTTCGAGATCCTCCAATCTAGTCTTCGCAGCAGTACCAGATAGACCAGTTTGCCTTCCGAGTTTTTCATACGAAGCAAAAGGATCTCTGAGAAGATGCGCTAAGATTCGGAAATCTCTTTCATCTACCATCCCAACCTTGCCTCCCAGTTACATTTCTAGTCCTTTTTTCCAACTCGATCGTTCGGAGGCAATATATCCTTTCTTGACAATTTCGAACTTGTGAACCATTGGAAGTGACATATCCTATGAATCATTCAGAAAGGGTAGAAAATGGCGGAAAGAAAGCCGAGACGTTCGGCGACGTTGAGGTTGCTTTTCTGAAGACCCAGATGCTGACAAGAATCGCGACTGTCTCCAAAGAATATCAGCCCGATGTTGCGCCTGTAGGCTTTGAATTCGACGGAACTTATTTTTACATCAGCGGGTACGACGTTGAAAAGACAAGGAAATTCAAAAACGTAAAGAGTGGAAATAGAAAAGTTGCTCTAACCATAGACGAGCTAGTTTCGGTCAATCCGTGGAGGCCGAGAGGGATAAGGGTTCTTGGAGAAGCGGATATCGTAGAACATGAGGGCCGGATGGGGAAATCGAAGTACCTCCGCATCTCTCCAAAGATTTCGTGGAGTTGGGGCATAGAAGGACTACCTTTGAAGGAAGGAGAACGAATGTTGAGGCGGACTTTTGAATGAAACTTCCTTCTCAAGAAGAGTACGTTGAATATGGACAAACTCCCTTTACTTAGAGTTGTAATGATCGTCACGTCATCTTCTTGAGCTAAAGCTCTTCCTCTTCCTCTTACCTTTCCTCTTTTCTCTTTCTTTTGAAGACAGAGATGAGAGTCAGGAGCAAGGTAACAATGCCTATCCTGTAATGATGAAAGCCACCAAAGAATCGTAGCGTAGACATCATAGCACCAGAACCTAATAGTACTAGCCTGAGAGTGGATATCTGATAAAACTGACAGTCGAGAGGGTCAAAAGTTAAGCGGTATTCTAACTATTTTTGTGAACATAGTCCACCACAAACTTTGCATTTTCAGGGGGGGTATCTCTCAAGATCCCGTGGCCCAAGTTGAAAATATGCCCCGTAGAGCCGCCGTTATCATCAAGTACCTGCTGAGTTCTTCTAGCGATAAACCCTTCTTTGTCCCTTGACAGCAAGACAGCGGGCTCTAGATTACCTTGGATCGGGGTCCTTTTTCCAAGTGTTTCTCTCGCGCTAGTTATCGGCGTTCTCCAGTCTATGCTAAATACGTCTCCTCCCGCTTTTTCCTTCATTGACTTTAGTAGATGAAATGTGTTTGTTCCGAAATGAATCTTTGGAGTATCTGGATAGTCCCCTCCAATATGATTGAATATTTTACTCACAAATGGGGCTACAAATTCATCATAATCACTTTGTGAAAGAGTTCCAACCCAAGAATCAAACAACTGGATCGCATCTACTCCTGATTTTATCTGCGCGGAGAGATACTTTGAAATCATGTCGGCAAGCTTCGACATTAGAATGTTCCAAGTTTCTTTGTTGTCAAACATGAGTTTCTTTGTTTTTGTGAAATCTCTTGAAGGCTGACCTTCAATAAGGTAGCTTGCGATCGTAAAGGGGGCTCCCGAAAAGCCAACAAGCGCGTGTGCTGTCTCATTTAACTTGGCTCTCACTCTCCCTATTGCTTCAAGAACATACGGCACATCTCTTTGAGGATCGGATTCTCGAAGTTTTTCCACGTCAGCCAGATCTTTTATTGGGTTTGCAATTATAGGACCTATATTTTCCTCGATCCGAAAGTTTACTCCCATCCCTTCAAGTGGAAGCATGATGTCTGCAAACATGACAGCGGCATCAACGCCTAGCTCCCTGACCGGCATCAGAGTAACATCTTCGCACGCAGAAGGTGTCTTTGCAATCTCTAGAACTGAATATTTGGATCTGACTTGTTTGTATCCTGGTAGATATCTTCCAGCTTGACGCATGAACCAAACTGGAGTATAGTCAACATCTTCGCTTCGGCAAGCTCGAAGAAAGCGCTCCCTTGGTTTCAAAATCACTTTGTATTTCCCTTCATTTTCTCAAAGGAAACTTGGGATGCTTTGATCGTCTTTGAAATATCACTAGTTGAATGAGCCGCTGAAACAAAGATAGTTTCAAATGCAGAGGGCGGAAGATAAATTCCCTCATTCAACATTTCATTGAAAAACCGGGAATAGCCGTCTTTGCTGCACTTGTTCTTGATATCATCATAGTTCTTGATAGCTGTGCCTTTGAACTTCTCGTTTGAATAAAAAAATAAACCGAGCATAGAGCCGACCCTTTGAACCTTGACGTTGATTTCACTCTTGTCCGCGCTATTTGAAATACCGCTAGCCAGCCTTTGCGAGTTAGTTTCTAGCTTTGAATACACGGATCTTTTTAGAGCATCCAAAGTTGCAATTCCAGCGGCGACCGCAATAGGATTGCCAGAAAGTGTACCAGCTTGATAAACCGGCCCAAGAGGGGAGACTAGTTGCATGATGTCCTTCCTTCCGCCATAAGCCGCGATGTTCATGCCTCCTCCGATCACTTTACCAAGGCATGTCAGATCCGGAGTCACGTTATACAATGACTGAGCTCCACCTCTAGCTACTCGAAACCCTGTGATCACCTCGTCAAATATGAGTAGAATCTCGTTTTCATTGCATAACTGGCGCAACCCTTCTAGAAAGCCTACTTCTGGAGGAATGACTCCCATATTTCCCGCAACGGGCTCTACGATTATGCAAGCCACATGATACTTGTTCTGCAAAGCGATCTTACTGACTGAATCAAGATCGTTGAACCTTGCCACAAGAGTGTTGGATGCAATTGAATCAGGGACTCCCGCAGAATCCGGCATCGAAAATGTTGCGAGCCCAGATCCAGCACGAACCAGAAAACTATCCGAATGCCCGTGATAGCAACCTTCGAACTTTATTATTTTGTCCTTCTTTGTAAAAGCTCTCGCGAGTCTTATTGCAGACATTGTCGCCTCTGTTCCTGAGGAAACTAGTCTCATGAGTTCTATACTTGGCATGCTTTTTTGAATTCGTTCGGCAAGATCGCTTTCTCTATCCGTTGCTGCCCCAAAGCTCAAGCCCCTTTTGGCCGCTTCTACAACTGCTTTTTCGACTAAAGGGTAAGCAGAGCCTAGAATCGAAGCTCCCCACGAACAAACGTAATCGAGATATTCGTTACCGTCCTCATCGCGAATTATCGAGCCTTTGGTCTTTGAAATGAAAAGTGGATATTCCTTTCCTACGCCCTTGAAGGACCTGACCGGGCTATTCACGCCTCCGACGAAGTACTTTCGTGCCCTTGAGAAAAGTTTCTTGCTACGATTATCCTTTCTCAAGCGAAGTCGCTTCCTTCGTTCTCTGGCTAGGCTTGTCAATGAAGGATTGTATTTCTTGAAAAGAAAAAGATCAAGGCCTTCCCTTTCTAGTCCATTTTTCTTCTATGGTAACTTCTCCTATCCTCACGACAGCTACCTCGCCGAAAGTCCCATCAGACATTCTAGCGTGAACAGGAAGTTTCTCTATTCTATGTGCTACGACAATAGCTCTCTCAAAATAAATCCAATCTCTATGATTTTTCCGACTCAACTTTTTCCGCCTCTAGAATGTTCTTTCTTTCAAGCTCGTGTAACACGTCATAGACCATACGAGGATCTAATTTAAGCGCGAGAAATATCTCCGACGTGTATGCGCCCGGATGAGTGTCGATATATTCAAGGATCTTTTTTTCTGCTTGCTTTTTTGGAATTAATTTTAACTCTATTATCTTCTGTTGTTGCTCTCTAAGCATGAAGAATCTATCCACCTGGCCGTTTAGCAATGGTATCAATTCTCTGCCTTTTTGTGCCTTTCTTTTTTTTGACGGTGTCCCCCTGTCGTGACTGGTTTGTTAAGGATAGCGCCGAGCTGGATTATCAGAAATTACGACGCTTGATATCTATTTCCGGTACTCCGGCGAAACTCAAAAACACTCAAGAACTCTAGCTTGAAGTAATATTTTCGCAGCTTAGTTCTCAGCAAATATGCAGAATACTAGACAATAGAACTATGTTCAAGGTCATTGTATCTGTTTCATTCTCAGAATATCGTATAGTCCTTTTCTTGAACACTGAACGCATTCTGTCGAACAATTCGCACGGAGATTTGTCGATTTCATTCATTATTTTTTCAGCTTTAGGCCTGCTCTTTCAACCCCGTCCATCCACTTTTCAAACTCAGCATCCTAAAGTTTGAGTTGCAGAAATTGGATTCTGAAATAAAATGTAAGTATCTACTAATCGCAATGCGGGAGATCTACACAAAGGAAGACCGAGTAAAGTGATCGTTAGGACAAAAATTCAATCAAATTTTAGAAAAGCTCTAGCAATTCATCTATTCCGCTTGACACGCAAGTAAAGATCGGAGTCTCTAGTTGCGTGTATTTGCTAGCCTCAGTGGATCTTAGGGCCATCACGAGCTCAAGAAAATCGCTTGGAAAGTCTGTCTCAAAAGAAAGCACAAATTCTTGGTCGTCTAGTCCAAACGAGTAAGAAGTGTTGATTTTTACTGAAGGGAAATTATGCCCCCTTCGGATGTGATCCATCATCATCCGCTGGCGCTCCTCTCCGGAGAGGTTGTACCATTCTCTTTTCTTTACAAAGGGGTAGACAAAGAGATACTTTGCATTACCGGGCACTTTCTTTAGGGCGTCTCCCTCCTGACCTGCATGTCTATGCTCCCTGATGTACTCGGAGCGACGTGTCATTGAAAGATATGAGTATGGCGTGGAAAGATACTTGCCAAGAGAGGATTTTAAAATCTCAGAAATCATTTCCTGAAAATCTTCTAGACGCTCGCTGATCGTCCAGAGCATGAAATCACAGTCTCCGCGCGTTCCAAAAAGGGAGAACGGTTTCACTATCATAGTGTTCGAGTACTTTTCGACGATTTCGCGAAAGGCCTCCCTTGCTTTCTTTCGTTCGCCGTCTTCTGCGGATCTCCATGAGGGGAGAAGCTTGAAAAATGTGTACTTGAGAAACTGCCTTCCTTCTCGCATCTCTTCGAGGCTTTGCTCGTGATGATGGTGCCCTTCGCCCTGAGGGCGTGTGGTTGTAGCAGCTTCGGTTGTCAAATGAGATTACCTAAGGCTCTAAATTTTTCCAGCGTCTCGCATAATCTTTTGCAAAGTAAGTTATGATAATATCTGCGCCAGCTCGGCGAATTGAGTGGAGAACTTCGTCCACGATTCTATCTTCATCTATCCAACCATTTATTGCTGCAGCCTTGATCATCGAATATTCTCCGCTGACGTTGTATGCGGCAAGTGGAAGATCAAACTCGCGTCTCACAGCTCTTATCACATCAAGGTATGAGAGAGCGGGTTTAACCATGATAATGTCTGCGCCCTGTTCCACGTCAAGCCTTGTTTCTCGGATGGCTTCTCTTACATTCGATGGGTCCATCTGGTAGCTTTTTCGATCACCAAAACTAGGAGTAGACCCTGCAGCTTCCCTGAATGGGCCGTAGAATGCGGATGCGTACTTTGATGAATATGACATGATCGGTGTAGATTCAAGATCTGCCAAATCAAGAGCCTCTCTTATCGCAAGAACTTGGTTATCCATCATTGCGCTGGGTGCAATAATATCTGCGCCAGCCTTTGCCTGCGAAACCGCAATCTTGCCCAAGAGTTCAATCGTCTTGTCATTTTGAACTTCGCCCTTTTGATTCAAGACTCCGCAGTGGCCGTGGTCTGTATATTCGCACATGCAGTCATCAGAAATCACCACAAGATCAGGGTTATTCTGCTTGATTCTTTCAATCGCTCGCTGGACAATTCCTTTGTCACTATAGGCTTCGCTTCCAAAAGAGTCTTTTTTGCTTGGTAGTCCGAAAAGTAAGATGCCTCCTATTCCCAGTGATTGAATTTCTGAAATTTCCTTGTCCAGATACTCGTCAGGAGAGAATCTGAAAATTCCTGGCATTGAATCAATTTGTTCTTTGATATGGCTTCCATCTTTTACAAAAATTGGCATCACTAGATTTCTCGGATTTACATCTGTTTCGGAAACTAGGGAGCGCAGTGCGAAAGATTGTCTTAGCCTTCTCGGTCTTTCAAGAGAACGTCGATTCACTTTGCCTTCGGAGGAAGAAATCTCGGTCTTTGTCAGAGTCGCCAAGGAAAGCCCGTCCTTTACAATCTGATCTTTTCGTAGATATAAGGAACTAGGTGTCCGTTTCTGCCCTTTAAATTAAGAGTTAAAAGCATGGATTCACATTGATTCTGTGACGAACGATTGATTGATCACGTTAATGCCTACGTTCTGTCGGTGCGAGACTGGGAGAATTGCATCTCGTTTTACCGTGATAAGCTCGGATTCAAATTACAGGATAAGTCTGAAGATTTCGCTTACCTGGTTTTCGGTAACGGGCCTGGCTTAGGGTTGCTATCAGTGGAGTCTGCTGCCAAAATGATTTCGCAAGAGCATATTCGCCCTAAGGAGGATACGATTCATCGAGACTACTTCGCGGTCTTCGTGGATGACGTTGACAAGGAATACGAAGATCTTAATGCGAAAGGAGTCCACTTCCTCAAGACCCCTACGACCCACCCTTGGGGGCAAAGGATTGCATACTTTGAGGATCCAGAGGGTAACGTATGGGAGATCTCCACGTTCCTCAAGAAGTAGACCGGATGCAAAGTCGCACGATCTCTTCCTTACCTCGGAAAGTCCATGAAATTGAAGATCCCAAAATATATGTAAGATGAAACTTTAACGCCAGGTGTCTGTTTCCCTGCTTACCTTTGGATGAGTTGCATCTTCATTCCATATTTCGGCCGGAGCGTGATTCTGGGAAGCATCTCGACCCTGTGGCTTTTGATATGGTTCATTTTCCATTTTCTTGAGATTGTTGCTAAAAGTAAAGCACCTTCCATCCATGCAAAAGGCTCCCCGACGCAGCTTCTCGGCCCTCCGCCGAAGGGGAAATATGCAAATTTCGGAAGCTTCTCTTTCATATCACTAGTCCATCTTTCAGGATAGAACTCTTCTGGTTTTTCAAAGAAGCGAGGATCGCGATGAGTGACAAACTGGCTCATTACTACGCCAGAGCCTTTTGGGATGTAATATCCTCCAATGATGCAATCTTCTAACGATTGCCTCACGAGTACCCACGCTGGCGGGTACAATCTCATCGATTCGCTGAATACTTTGGTAGTATATTCTAATTTTTCATAGTCACTAGCAGTTGGCAGCGAGCCCTTTCCAATAATTGCGTCTACTTCAGAATGCATTTTTTTCTCGACAGTTGGATTTTGTGAAAGGAGGTACCACGTCCATGTGAGGGCATTTGCCGTAGTTTCGTGACCTGCCGCAAACAAGATCAGGACTTCATCTCGCAGTTGAGTATCGCTCATACCGGCTCCTGTTTCATCTTTCGCGCTGAGGAGCATGGATAAGAGATCCCCCTCGTCGTTATTTCCTTGGCTACGCCTGCTCTCGATCAATTCGTACATCATTTTATCAATTCTTTTTAGAGCAAGGTCGTACTTTTTGTTCGTTGGCAGTTTCTGAAGTATTTTCGCAAGAGGACTAGAGAGGCGACTGAAATAATCAATCATTAATGTGAGGTCCTTTGGAAGAGTTTTTGATTCGGACTCTAAATCTGCGTTGAAAAGACACTTTGCGACGATTCTCATGGTGAGCCTCTCCATCTCGGAATGAATGTCAAGTATTTCCCTATCTTTCCACTCGGAAGTAACTTGATCAGCGTAGGAGACCATTATCTTTGCATAAGACTCGATATGGTCATGATGAAAGGCCGGCTGAACTAGCCTTCTTTCTCTATGGTGAAAATTTCCCTCGCTAGTTAATAGCCCCTCGCCGAAAACTTTCTTCGTTCGCTGCAGGAACTCTCCTTTTATGAAATCGCGTTGCTTTGTTACGAGGACTTCCTTGATCATGTCTGGGTTCGTGATTAGATAGAAATCTGAGATTCCAAGCTTCACGTAGACAATATCCTTGAACGATTGAAGCTTTAAGAGATTACGAATAAAAAATCCGCCGACGGGTACAATCTTGATTGTGGGGGCTACTAGCTTTCTCTCGCCAGTAATTTGTTGCTTTGAGACGAGGCTCATTTGAGATCTCTATGCCTTTTTGGTGGGAGGTTGAATAGCTTCCTCGTTAGAAAGGAAGGTCTTTATTCGCGTTCCAAACATTAGCATCATCAGCCAAAAACCAAGGAGTAGCGCGATTAGAGCGTAGCTACTATACAAATTCAGAATAATCAATCCAAATGCGATTACTGTTGCCCCGATAAAATTTGAAAGGCCCCAAAGGACGTTCTTTTTGGGAGAAGAGCGCTGGCCAAAGGGACTGCGAAAAATCTTTCCCGCAGCTCCAAATGCAAAGTGCGGAACTCCATTCCCCAGGAGAAAACCCATTACAAAATACCAAATCAAGAAAAGCTCGAGAGCCATCGCCATAACCTCTTTCTACTTATATCCTAAATTGCTTGCTATTACACAGGCTTATTGCTAGAATGCTTAAATTTCAAAAGATATGCCTTATTCGAGCTAAAGAGATGTATTGCCACGGTGTACATAATGGATGAAGGAAGTACTTTCGACGCTCCAATTGACAAAGTCTGGAAATATCTTTCCTCTGATCAACATCGACATCCCAGTATCAAACTGCTAAACAGGGAAGTGAATGGGAATACGGTTGTGCTGACCTCAGAGAGGAATATTATGGGCAAGACAATGGTGGTCAAGGTGAAAAATACGCTTTACCCTCCGTTTGGCATGGTGCAGGAGCATATTGAAGGGCCGTTGAAAGGATCTAGGGCTTTCCAGTACTATATACCCAAGGGAGGTAAAACAGGCGTGTGCGTAGTTGGAGATTACGTGATGCAAGGAATGAATGATGAGCAATCGGTAAGACAGGTTGTGCTCCAGCAAGCTCAGACAGTTTTTGATGAAGATAATTCAAACTTGAAAATTGTCTGAAAGCAATTAAACAACTTTTTTAGAATTCTAAATCATGAAGCCTTCCTTGAGTGTAGTTACTCTTGGAGTAAACAGCGCTTTTTCCCGTTGAGTGATAGAAAAGATGCTATAAGGAAAAATTGGTTGAGCTAGTCTGCGTAAGAAATTCTGCCACGCGGTGCAATCTCGTAAATCACGATCATGGATTCATTCCTCTTAAACTCATAGATCAGTCTCCAATCGCCCAATCTGATCCTGAAAGTATTTCCATACCTTTGAGTTTTTTCACATCAAACAGCTTTGCAGGCGCAAAAGATTCTTGGAGGGCTTGTATAGCTTCAGTGGCCTTCTTGCGAATATGATCAGGAGCCCTATCTAGACCCTTGATTGCTCTCTTCGTAAGAACTACATGATACAATCAAGAAACGGCTCTCTTAGCTCTGTTCCTTTTCTTAACCTCTGACCATTCTACAAATTCTTCGCGAACAAAGTCCTTTCTACCTTGCTCGATCGCCTTGATTTCTTGCCTCGTAGGAGTCACCTCGGGTATTAGCATCTCTTTGATTTCCTCTAAATCACGCCTAATCATCTTAACTTCATTATGCAAAAGTTTGATTTCGCTGGTCAAATTGCTTCAGATCTGAATGAAATGTTGCTAGAATGATGGATATAAAATAACTGGGTGAATTCAATTCCTCCAACAGTTTCTGCGTTCGCTGCCACCCTTGTAATCTCATTCTTTCTTGGAGTGTTTTCTTTTGACTCATACTATGGATACCTCCATCCTCCCAGTGTTCCTCTTCAATGTGCACTTGACGCGCAAAATCAGTTTCGCGTTTCAGAGAGATAATGTGAGGACATGCTTCTGAAAATGGAGATTAAACCCTTAGAGTTCTTTTAAGCAGATGTTACCACACAGATTCTTAATGGCTCAAGTACCTCTTCCAATCTTGATTTCTAAGGAAGGAAAATGGTTTGTCGCGGCATGCCCTCCGTTAGATATAGCAACCCAGGGAAGGACTGAAAAAGAAGTAAAGGAAAACATGTCTGATCTGATCAGCGCTTATATGCGCGACCCAGATACGCGTAAACCATCCATTGACGAATTGATGTCGATTTCTCTTGCAAATATCCCGGTCAGTATTCCTAAAGGCGTTCTCCATCGCAAAGCTACGTCCTCTGCCTCAACGTAGAGTCATTTCCACTGTGTCTAGAATCTGACTCTTTTTTTTCTTGGATTAAGGCATCTTCGAAACGGTGAAATACTTACCTAGGTAACCACTTACCTAGGTAACCATGCTATTCGACCTGAAGCCAAAAGAGAGATTGAAAGATCTCTACGACCGGCGTGACGAATACAAGGAGCTTTCCAGGCTAATTGAGTCAGGTTCATGGGTGTGCGTCCTTGGGAAGAGAATGACAGGCAAAACGAGCCTCATTAAGACATTTGCCAATGAGAAAAAGGGAGTTTACATCAATTTTCTCGATACCAAAGGAATCGAAGGCTTCGCAAGAAAACTCTTGACGCAGACGGGATTTGACATGAGCGAAATAGGAGTAGACCTGAAATTTTTCCATGCAAAATGGAGCAAGGTAGCAGAGGATGCCTTCGGAAAGTTGCGCAAGCGTGTCATAGTCTTTGACGAAATACAGAATGTGGCCTCATCGCCCTATTTTCTGAAAACACTAAAAACCGCATGGGACACATACCATGAGCTCAAAATTGTTTTCTCGGGGTCTTACATAGGTCTCGCTAGAAACCTGCTTGAGCCCGCCGAAGCATCTCCGATGTATGGTAGGGCCCCTGCAGTAATAACTCTGGGGCTTTTTTCGAAACAGGTCTCGAAATCATTTCTTTCAGCTGGATTGGAAGAGCATCCCGACATTCGAGTATCGGATGAGCAGATAGACGAAGTAATCGATAGACTGAATGGATACGTCGGGTGGCTAACCTACTATGGGAATTTCAGATCCGTGAGGAGGTTATCACATGAAAAATCGCTATCTCAAACGTTGCATGAGGGATCTAAGCTCATCTCTTCTGAGCTCAACAGCTTTCTTGAGAAGAGGCAAAGGAAGCTATACGTGAAGACACTGAGAATGTGCATCAATGGGACTAGGTGGAGCGAACTGGAGAGCGAGCTGGCCGTTAATAGTAAAGTACTTTGGGGCGTACTGAATACGCTCAAATCCGTCAACCTTTTGGAAGAATCAAAAGAAGGATACTACTCAGTTGATGATCCGATCCTGAAGGAAGCAATCAAATTACTTTGAAAATAAGCTCCTGAAGCTACGTCAACCATACCGGGCTGGAGAGCTTGTAATAAAATTCGCTCTTGGATTTTGCGTGGCTAGCAAGTTTCGAAGGACAGGACTCGTTCCTAAGGTTGAATCTCGGAATAAACTGGCTTTGGCCGAAGCTCTGTCACTAGTTCGTGGGAATCCGCTTTACCTGCTGGAGGAATTAAGGCTTCTAAGGATGTCAAACAGTACGTGTGTATCTTTGCTTGCAAGTCATGTTCTACCTCCCTTAAAGATAATTACTTCTCCCTGCCTTTACGAAATGGTTTCGGAAATCATTTGCGCAAGACATGCAACTCTAGGAAATTCACGAGGGAACTAGTCTTTCAAGCGCAAGTCTTGATGTTCACGAGGCCCTGTTAGCAGGGTACGCAGTTGACTCTGATCTTTAATGGTGTTGGTTTCTTTCAAAAAGCTAAACGGCAGCCTTTGACTTTGCAAGTCTGGAGAGCTTCTCTTCAGTCGCGAGTGTAGCTTCAACAGTCAGCTGGGCGATAAGCCGGAGCTCCGCCATCTTTCTCTCGGAAAGTTCATCTTTCTTCATTTGCTATCAGGCACGCTTCAATCTGTCCTCTGCTTGTTTATACTTTTCCGCTAATTCTTGAGGTCGACTGACCGCTGAAAAGTTAAAGACTGCTCGCGATTTTGCATTGAATTGGTGTCTTGCAAAGAAATTCACAAAGACGATTTTAGTTCCAAAAGTTAGGGCCTTTAATCGAGAAGCAATTGCGGAGGCACTATGTCTGCTTCGAGGAAGGACGCTGTGTTTGTACTGGAATGTACCTTCTTTCATTCTAGTTCGCATCTTCTTCGAGATCCATAGCTATCATCTTTACTTTTCTTATCCGCTCTAGGCCCATTCTCTTTTGGCAATTAGGGCATACCCTGAAATCCGAGAGTTCTTCCTGCTCAAAGCTACCTTTGCAACGATTGCACCGCTGTCTAGGTTTCTTCCCTCTGAAATCAGCAATTATCGCATTCCGTATCTGGGACACGCTGAAACCCCTAGTTTTGTTAACAAAACTCGCAAAATGTTCTTGCTCATCCTTTTCACTTCCCGCTTTAGGCGCTATTGTTTCTAATTCGATCGCGCTCTGGAGGCTATGAAATCCCTCTCTTACCTCTTCTCGCAGAATTTCGTTATGAAACACTCTCAACAAGTTGCTCACTGTAGATTTGTCTTTTCGCAGTACTCTTGCTACTTCATTTTGAGAAATCTCATATTTTGCCATCATTTCGTCAATGTACGCGCCAAGGTCCATGGGCAATAGATCTTCTCTCGCAGTATTTTCAAGCAGGACTATCCGCCAGGTGTTTTCATCTTTAACCTCCACAATTTTGCATTTTATCTCGCTTGATCCATCCTCTTTTGCAGCGAGAAATCGCCTGAC
>JARCRS010000068.1 GCA_029850555.1 archaeon
GATTGGATACTTGACATCATCATTATCACGATCCATGCGCATATAAGATGGGTCTTGTTTAGTTCTAGGCTAGCAGAAGTACCAGAAACGGTAATATGCCCAATCATCTGACGATTTGATCAAGCGTTCGAATTTGGCCAAGTTCCGAGATGAATCCGAATTCAAATTGCTGAAGATAGTTGTGAAAAGCAGACGAAAGGATAACTGAGAACCAATCGAAGATAGAAAATTGCCAGAAAAGGACCCAGTGCAGGAAGCAGAGCGGCTAGTCGCAGAAGCTAACAAACGAGGGATTATCCTCCGACTGCTTGGAGGGATCGCGTTCAGGCTGCGATGCCCAAGCACATTGAAAGAGAGCCTTAAACGAAATTACGTGGATATTGATTTTATAGGCACGCGTAAACAGCGAAAAGAAATTCAAAACCTGTTTACGGAGGGAGGGTATGCGCCAAGAACTACTTTCAACACTATGCAGGGATTTAGAAGACTCATCTTTAATGACATTGCAAACGAAAGACGAGTTGACATTTTCCTAAACGAATTTGAAATGTGTCATAAGTTCGATTTCACAGATCGTTTAAAGCTCGACACTTTGACTCTCCCTCTAGCTGACCTTCTCCTTACAAAATTGCAGGTGTATGAAATAACTGAAAGGGAGTACAGAGATGTCATAGCAATGTTCACAGATCACGACCTAGGTGCCTCGGACGATCCAAATCACATCAATGTGAAATACATCGCAAAGCTTTGTGGTGATGATTGGGGACTATGGAGAACGATCACTCTGAATCTCGAACGCATTTCGTCAGCTCTTCCAAACTACGTTCCCTCCTCAGATGTGCAAGCGACGGTGAAATCAAAGATAGACTCTCTCTGGAAGACTCTCGAAACAGAACCAAAGTCGTTTCGTTGGAAAGTTAGAGCAAGAGTAGGAGAGAAGGTGAAGTGGTACGAGCTGCCAGAAGCTGACAGAGAGGTAGTGGATTCTAGACCACATAATGAACGGATTATCGAAAAAAGTAGCACATCAAAATAAAGCTAAGGAAAGCTAGAATGGAATTTTGATGTTTGCAGCTGAAGGCAGCTCCAGATCCTTCATAGTAAGAAGGCCTGGCGGTGCATCGATGACTTTCGGAATCATATTGATTAGCATCGCAATTGTTCCATAGTCCCCGTTTACGCATGGATTTGATTTGAAAGAAACCTTCGGTATCCCTTCTATGTCAACCTGATCGAATTCTTCTTCTGCGCCGATGTAAGCTCTGAATTCATAATCGATGATCTTTTTTCCTCGCACTAACCCGTATGCATTCTGTTTTGATCCAGTAACTTTGCCGGCGGGTACCCGAATCCAATCGCTTTTGACATCTTTGTTCAGAATCATAGGTTCTGGCTCCTCAATTTGAATATCATCAAGGCTCCATCCTAGTGAATTTGCCAACATTGATATCGATTGCAATAATCCGACGTGCCCTGAGATAGTCTTGCTTCTGATAGCCGCCTTAAACTCCTGCTCGGATAGTCCGGCTCCAATCTTTTTCTGAAAGGGGATTCGTCTATTTGCAGCATTCATCTGCCTTCTAACATTGATCTTACTTATAGAAATGCAAGGCGAGGTTAGCACGATCGGCAGGACGTCCATTACAAAGCCGGGATTGATCCCGGTTGCAAGAATACTTACTTCGTTCTTCTTTGCTATCAGATCAAGCTCTTCTGAGAGCTTGCGATTTGTAGCATACGGATAGGATAGCTCTTCGCATGAAGATAGAATATCGATTCCGCTCTCAGCTAGGCGCTTTAATTCGAAAAACGTCTTCTCGAAGTAACTCGAAGTCGTGTGAAGAATGACGTCAGCCTTTGTTTGCCTGATAGCTTCCTCTATTTCTTTCTGAATCGTGACCCCATACCTAGATGATCCGATCATTTTTCCCAAATCCAGCCCAATTTTTTTCTCGTCAATGTCTACCGCACCCACGATTTCGAGCCAGTCTTTCTTCTCCTCCATGATTGTCTTTGCTAGCATAGAGCCGATTACACCAACTCCGAAAAATACAACCTTGAACTTTTGCAACTTTACCTGACAGGCTTGCATTCTTTGGCGTTGCTTGTTTACTTTTTGCTCCAATGGGAGAAAGCACCGGACTTTCCGCTCTTCTTAAAAAAGCGAAAGACTAGACGTTTCTTTTATGTCGGAATAGATATTCTTGGATTACAAATACATCGTCATAGTCAACACAACAATCGCGAGTTTTATGGCGCTTCTTGACTCTAATATTGTACTCATTTCCCTTCCGACGATCATTCGTGAGCTGCCAGGGACGCCTACCGCATACGGTATTTGGGTAATCTTGGGTTATTCCCTGATGCTTGCCACCATTCTACTCACCATAGGCAGGCTTTCGGATATACACGGCCGCGTTAAGTTATACAACATTGGGTTTGCGATCTTCACAATTGGCTCGGCTCTTTGCAGTTTTTCCCTGAATGGATTCCTCTTAATTTTATTCAGGCTGATTCAGGGGGTAGGAAGTGCTTTGATCTTTGCCAATGGTACAGCAATTATCACGGATGCTTTTCCTCAGAATGAAAGGGGAAGAGCTCTTGGGATTAATCAAATCGGAGGTATAACTGGCTCTGTGGTTGGCCTCGTGCTCGGAGGCGTGCTGACCCAATCTCTCGGATGGCGTTCGATATTCTGGATCAATATACCGATCGGAGGTTTCGCAACGTTCTGGGCTTATACTAAACTCAAAGAGATTTCCTCTCCTTTGAAAGGTGAGAAACCCGATGCGCTTGGAATGGGGTTGTACGGAATCGGTTTGACACTCTTCCTTCTGGGCTTGACCTTTGGCTCAATTTCGGGGTGGATAGCGCTTGATGTTGGAATGATGGTAACTGGATTAGTTTTGATTATTGTCTTCGGTTTCGCTGAGGTGAAGATCAAGCAGCCAATGATGGATCTCTCGCTTTTCAAAATTAGGCAATTTTTCGCGGGAATACTGAGTAATCTTCTCGCTGCTCTTGCAAGAGGGTCGGCATCTATTGTCTTTGTTTTCTACTTCCAAGGAGCACTGCTCGAAGATGCCCTGACTGCGGGCATAAAGATAATTCCGTTTTCAATTGCATTCGTTCTCCTTGGACCTTTGAGCGGATATCTCTCAGACAAGTATGGATCAAGGCGATTTGCAACCGCAGGCCTCCTACTTTCTGGTGTGGCCTTTGTGATCTTTGCTTTGTTGCCTGTTAATGTCTCCTACAACACTTTCGTGATTCCAATGGTACTTGTTGGCGCGGGAGGAGGAATGTTCATTGCTCCAAATATTGCCTCGATCATGAACTCAGTTCCAACGAACAGAAGAGGTATTGCATCTGGCATTTCTGCGACGGTATTGAACAGCGGATTTCTCATAAGCATAGGAATATCATTTGCGATTATGGCTGAAAGTATGCCAATATCTGTGCTACAGCAAATATTCGCGGGGTATTCTATTTCCTCTGGAACGGTTAATCTCGTTTCTTTCCACGATGCAACAACTCGCATATTTTTAGTACTTGCCTCTCTAAGCTTTCTCGCAGCGATTCCTGCTTGGTTTGGGACTAGAGATTTTCCGGCAGGTAAATCCACAGAACGCGTGATAATCGAGTAAGAAATTTGTTTGCTTACTCAATTTTCATGTGAGAATCTTTCGAATCAAGATCTCTTTGGATACTGGTTTCTTTCGTTGAAGGACTGTCTTCAGATGGCCCCGATTTGTGCCAGGTCGACACGAAGATTCCTACGAACATTAGAGCGGCCCCTATTACCGAGTAAATGCTCGGAACGGACAGAAACCTAAGATAGTCAATCAGAACTGTCGCAGCTGGGATCGCAAAAGCCAATGTTGTAATTCGCCCTACTCTGCCGCGTCTCAACAGGCCATTCCAAAGAAAGAATTGAACAATACCTGTAAAGATCACGATGTAAGCAAGATCTATCAAAAGATTCGTCGTAATTTCGATCTTGGGATAAAAAATCGTTCCAATTAGGAGGGGAATTGATCCCACAAGAAACTGGGTCGTCAAAATTGGCAAAGGCCGCCTCGCTCGGAGCTTTCTGTAATATACGCTGTACGCACCCCAGAATACCGCGCCAAGAATCGTATAGAGTGACCCAAAAAATTGCGAGCTATGCACCAATGTTACAGAATATACTAGCACCCCACCGAATCCAATCAAAGCACCCGCGAGCTCTCTTCCCGACACTCTTTCTCTTATGATCAGGAACGCAAGTGGGATTGAAAAAAGCGGCATCGTATAACTAAGAACAGCTGAATCTCCCGCCGAGACGGACGACAAACCAATTGCCCAAAAAATGGAACTAAACGAAGCAAAAATTGCGACCAGAATAGAATCTCTATCGAGCGGAATTTTTCTGCCTCCAACAAAGTAGAATGTGATTCCTACAAGCACGTATCTGAAGGACATTAAGACAAATGGAGACGCGTAACTTAGGCCATCCTTTGTAAACTGATATTGCAAGGATGCAACGACCACATAAGGAAGAAACCATCTTAGAAGCGTGCCATTGCTAAACTGAATCTCCTTTTGCAAAGCAGAGTTCTCCGAGGAATGACTTGATAGTGAGATCCACTCATCTCCTTCAAAGAGGATCTAATCAACTCTTTGGCAGCGATTGGAAGATTCGACTATTCGATCAGACGCTTCAGTGTTAAAGACGCAATCGCGATCATGACTGTCGTCGAGATTAAAAGCGCAAAAATATCTGTTGGAAGGCCGGAGTAATCTCCTGTTAGTAACATGGCTCGCATAGCATCGACCACATATGTCATCGGGTTTACTTTGGCAACGTATTGAAGAGCCGTTGGCATAAGGCTGACAGGGTAAATTGCATTACTCGCAAAAAAGAGAGGCATTGTTATCGCCTGTCCAATGCCCATCATCCTATCGCGGGTTTTGAGTAAAGAGGCAAGAATCATTGAAAGTGAGGCAAAACACATTGCAAATAGCACGGCGACAGCTAGGACTCCTAGAACATCCAGAACATCAAATCTCAAATTGACTCCTATTATTAGTGCGAGTGCAACTATTATTATCCCTTGGAAGATTCCCCTCACACCTGCCGCTAGGGACTTTCCCACTATGATTGAAGATCTTGGTGACGGGGTTGAAAGAAGTTTTGTGAGTAACCCAAAATCTCTTTCCCAAACAATCAGAATTCCATAGAAGATTGCGACAAACAAGACCGACTGAGCAAGTACGCCTGGAGCGATGAACTGCGTGTAAGTGTACCCGTTCGGGGCCAATCCCCTGATCGCTCCAAGGATCGTTCCGAATATTGTAAGCCAAAGGGCCGGCTGAATGGCTCTCATCCAAAGCTCGGTCGAATCATGCCTAATTTTTCTAGCTTCCATTTCTCCAAGAGTTAGGACGCTGGAGGCAAATCTTATGACCTGATTTTCTACCAACTATCCAGACCTCCTTGCGATGGATCTTCTAATCGCACGAGTTTCCTTGTAGCCTCCACTCAACTCGGAATCAAGTGAGGCACCTGCATATTTCATAAACGCATCTTCGAGGGTAGGTTTACTTAGAGAGATCATGTCCACCGGCAAAGAGTTTTTCTCAAAGTATTCCATGAGTCTCGGGATTGCATGTTCACCATTTTCACAAAGGATTTTCAACGTCACTCCGTCGTTTGATACAACAGATCCGAGAGCTGTAGGTATAGATGTCAAGTTGGTTTGATACACAGCCGATTGTTTGGAAAACGTTATTGTTATGATGTCTCCTCCGACAGATTTTTTCAACTCCGGAGGAGCCCCTATGATTGATATTTTTCCGGCGTTCATTATCGCAATTTTGTCACAGAGTTCATCAGCCTCCATCATATCGTGAGTTGTAATCAGGACAGTTGTCCGAAACTCTTTGTTGACTTTTTTGATATAGTTCGAAATCTGTTTCTTTGAGGATGGATCTAGTCCAAGACTCGGTTCATCAAGAATCATCACCTTTGGACGATTGACAAGAGCTTGGGCAATCTCTAGTCTTCGCATCATGCCTCCAGAGAAGTGTTTTGCAAGATCATTCTTACGATCGGAGAGGCCCATGTACTCTAGGGCTGATTGTATGCGTGAACTGAGATCGGTTCTGTTCACGTAAAACAGCTTTGCAAAGACAAGCAAGTTCTCATAGGCCGTGAGATCACCGTCGACCGATATAGCTTGAGGGACATAACTGACAATCTGCCTCACATCCTTCGGTCTGTGGTTGATGTTGACCCCAGCAATTTCGGCGGATCCTGAAGTTTGTCTTATCATCGTTGTCAGAATTTTGATTGTCGTAGTCTTTCCAGCTCCGTTAGGTCCCAAAAGACCGAATACTTCACCTTCGTTAACATCAAAACTAATGTTATCGACAGCTTTGAAGCCGTTTCCGTAGACTTTGGTCAGCTCTTTAACAGAGATGGCTTTTGGCATTGTTTTCATTTGTTCCAGCTGATTTGCATTAACGAGCAAAAAATTCACAAATCTCCTTCTCTAGTAATTTAGCCGGCTCGGATTATACCTTCAAGCTTGAATAATCAGAACTTAAATTGTTCGATTTTCCCTCGTAAAGATTGTGTTTCATGGTCGAAAATTTATCTTCGTTGAGTTGTACTTGTCAAATGAAGGTACGGCGCGCCCCTAAGAAGGTCTGAGAGGGGGCTATCTTCTGCAATCCATTATATCGCAGTCAAAAATGAGATTAAATTCATTCCAAGTGCCAATCGAGCATGGTCCGGCTAAAGATTGTCTTTATTTGATTCCTGCCTAAAGATCGAACCTTCCCGAAAAGTAACTTCAGGTATCGAGCCCTCTTGCGACTCAAAGATTAGTGATTCAGCCGAGAATGTAATGAAGTAGGGTCTGGAAATACAGATTCTGAAATTATATTTCTGATTCCAAATCGACGATCGACGTGCTATGATTTGGCTCTATTGATCATGTTAAATACCCACGAACAACTACCCGTTGCAAAAATACGACTAAACACCTGAAAGGTGGTAAAATTTGCAACACGTCAATCTACTGAAAATCAGAGAAACAGCAGCAAAAATCAAGGCTAAAGTGGGGACATTGAGACTTTACGGGCAGCTTACGGAGATTGAAGCAGAGTCAATTCTTAAAGATGCAGACGCTATCATTCACGAAGCCATCTAACGACATTTTAGAAAGAAAATGAGAGCTTTGGGCGAGCTAACTCACCCGCCTAATGAGTCTCTACTTTTCTATGGGGTTACGAACCATGTTTCCCCATTCTGTCCATGATCCGTCGTAATTTCTAACATTCGGATATCCCACGAGGTATTTGAGAACGAACCAGGTATGTGAAGAGCGCTCGCCGATCCTGCAGTAAGTGATCACATCCTTGTCTCGACTAACACCCTTTGACTCGTAAAGAGAGGCAAGTTCCTCGGAAGATTTGAATGTTCCATCATCTCTCACGGCCTGACCCCACGGAATATTGACGGCTCCAGGAATGTGCCCTCCTCGTTGAGCGTGTTCGGTGGGATATTCCGGTGGAGCGAGGATCTCTCCCGTGAACTCCTTTGGACCTCTAACATCGACGAAGGAAGATTCCTTGTTTCCCAGATCTTTTCGAACATCCTCAAGATAGGCCCGAACGGACTCGTCAGAAGCCGAAGCTTTGAAGCTAGTTCTTTGATACTCTGGAATATCCTTTGAGAGTGGCTTGTCTTCCTCTATCCACTTCTTACGGCCGCCATTTATGATTCTCACGTCTTTCACACCGTAGTACTTGAAGACCCAGAAGGCAAAGGCCGCAAACCAATTGTTAAAATCACCGTACAATGCGAGTGTAGTGTCATTTGAAACACCGCTTCGCGAGAAAAGTTCCTCAAGCTGCTGCTTGCTCAAAATGTCTCTTCGAATCGGATCGTTGATGTCCTTTTTCCAATCAAATAAAACAGAGCCCGGCACGTGTCCTTGATTATAATTTGGAGTTGGATCATAATCTACTTCCCCAATCCTTACTTTTGGGTCTCCAGCGTGGGAGAGAACCCAGTTTGTATCTACAAGAACCTCTGGATGAACATAGTTTTTACCGCTTGCTACTGTTTGGGTGCTCATTTTGGTGAATCAGTTGGCAAAAAAGGCCTTTCTTTATTTTAAACTTGGTTTCCACGCAGGTTTTGCAGACCACTGCACTATCCTGCCAGGTGTTAATCTTACAACAATGATCGATTTCGGATTTCGTGGCAAGAAATCCCCACTTCCGTATTGAGGATACTTTCGTTTCAACAATCTTAATGCCTTCTTTTTCTCGTTGTTTGTTGAAGAAAGTATTTCGGCCGTGCCATATATTATGGCATATGATAGTTTACTCCAGTCCTCGGAATAGCTATCAATTAGGATGGTCGTACTGGCATTTCTTGCAATGTTTGCGAGACGCCTAAGTTTGTTAGTCTTCTTCGGTTTCCTGTCAATTGCAAAGTAAATGTGGCTAGAGTCGTTTGCAAAAACTATTGGAACGATGTGAATCGTATCATCTTTGTTTAACGTTGCAAGTCTCGCGATTCTGGATTCTCTGAGATAATTCCTGAACTTTTTACTAAACAATACCTTCCCTTGCTATTCAGCTGTACGATTTAGATAGAAGGAATAACTTCCTTTGCGAATTTTGTGGCAGAGGAATTGATTTTCTTAAGATCGACGTCTCCAAAATAACAAATGAGATCTGTGACTCCCGCCTTCTTGTAATCGAGGATTTGTGAAATTATCTCCTCTCTTCCGCCGATGAGTTGAGATCTTTCTCTTTTTTCCCTCTCCTTGAGAGTCTTCTCTTTGAAATTTACCGCAATTCGGAGCGCGATTCTGATCTTGGTTTCTGAAAGCGCGCGAATTTTTTTGGCTCCACTTTCTATTTCGGAGGGGGAAGCACCGACAGGATGCCAACCATCTCCAAACTTCGCCGCCCTCCTCAAGCTCGGACCCCCGTTTCCTCCGAATAGTAGCGGAATTTGTTTTTTTGGGATGGGTCCGAAAACACCGTCCGAGATCGAGTAAAAGTCACCCTTGAACTCGGCGTTACCTTTCATCAGCCATCTGAACAGCTGGATCCCTTCGTCGTAGTATTGCCCACGCGATTTGAAATCTGCTCTGACGCTTTGAAATTCGACCTCATTCCAACCAGCACCTAAACCGAGCACGAGTCTATTGCCCGAAAGAATCTGAAGCGTTGCAGCTTGTTTTGCAAACAAAATCACTTCTCTCATCGGAAATACTATGATTGAGGTTCCAAGTTCTACATTTTCCGTTTTTCCAGCGATGTAAGAAAGAGTTGCAAGACTCTCTAGACATTTGCCGTAGGGATAGGAAAATTTTTCAGGAATCAGAAGATGGTCTGTGGTCCAGATATGATCATAATTCAGTTTCTCAGATATTCTTGCAGAGTCATCTATCGCGAGTTTAGACGTAGCCTTTCCATAATTAGGGATGCAGAAACCGACTTTCATTTTTCGATCTTGCCTTGTTAGTGCTTGAAAGCTCTCTCGTGGGTGAAAAGCATCGGAATGCCGTATTTGTCTGAAGATTCGATGACTTTTCTGTCACTTTGGGATCCTCCAGGTTGTATTATCCCTTTCACTCCGGCTCTGCCGAGAAGTTCGACGCTATCGGAAAATGGAAAGAACCCATCCGAGGCACAGAACGCTCCCTTTGCTCTTTCCCCCGCATTATCGAGGGCAATCTTTGTTGCTCCGTTTCGTTTTCGAAATGTTCCTATGCCGTAAGTCCAGAGTTTCTCGAGTTTTCCCGAGCTAGAGACCTGTCCGTCGCCGATGACTATGCCGTTTGATTCAACACGTCGAACGACTTCCCATAGGCCAAGGAGAATAATGAAGGCACGGTCGTCAGGCATTGCTTTCGTTTCGATGGTTACCTTGGAGCGTGGTAACTTCTTTGTATAGTCAGGAGACTTTTGGACCAGAGTTAATCCTTCCATCAATTTTACGTCAAACGGATAAGAAGACGGCGATGTCGTTTGAATTATTCGCATCTTCTTTTTTTGCTTTTGTTCCAGCATACCTAGCGCCTCGGGCTCATAACCGGGAGCGAGAACTATCTCGGTGTATACCGAGTCATCCAAAGCCCCCTCATTTTTTCCAACCTGTTTCGCGGTTTCAGAGTCAACGATTCGATTCAATACTGTAGTATTGCCAAAATCGGCTTCAGGATCGCATCTATGGGCGAGGCGGTACGCATCAGCAAGCGAGGTTGAAGACGCGAAACCAGAAATTTGACCATGTTTCACTGTCGCCGCTGAAGGATAATCTTCGAATCCTTCGAGAATCTCATAAGCGCTCGCGATGTCAAGGTAGTTGTTATACGAACGCACATCCCCAAACAACTGTTTCCAGTCGGCAAGACCGCCGCTAGTGCCATTTATCGCATAGATCATGGCTTTCTGATCAGGATTCTCCCCGTACTTTGGAGCTTCAAAAGCTCTCGCAGAGAGATAAAACGAATTCGGAAACTCTTGATTTGGCTCAAGGCGTGAACTTAGGGTATTGTATATCGCAATGTCATATGCAGCAACTATCTCGAAGGCCGATAAGGCAAGCCTTTTCCTCGTTTCGTAAGATACGCTACCGTCGAGCGCATCAATCTCCTCTACAATCTTGTCATAGTCTCTTGCCGAGGGAACAACGCAGACAGATTCGAAATTCTTAGCGGCGGCCCTTACTATTGAAGGGCCGCCAATGTCTATCATCTCGATGACTTCCTCCTGCTTTGAATTTTCCTTTGAAGCGGTTTTTTCAAAGGCATAGAAGTTGCAGACTACCATGTCAATCGTTCCTATGCCTTTCTCGGTTATTTGCTTCATGTGATCTCGGTCGGCCTTTCGAGCTAGGATGCCTGCAAAAATTTCAGGTTGCAACGTTTTTACCCTCCCATCAAGCATTTCGGGAAAATGTCCAACTTTTTCTAGCGCAGTCGCCGTTATTCCCTCTCTTTCAAGCGCTGATAGTGTTCCGCCTGTTGCGATTAAGGAAATTCCGTGAGAACTCAATTTTTTTGCGAAACTGGGGATTCCAGTCTTGTCGAATGTGCTTAGAAGGGCAGTTTTAATTTTCAGATTTCCGATTTGTAAACCATTCGTACTTGGCATGATCATTTCCTGCTTTTGCTTCCATTCTCTCTGTGTCTTTTAACCCCTTCTTCGAAATTTTTTGAAAAGAAAAAAATTTAGATACTCCATTAATCGAAGGTTTGCTTATCGAAAGTAGAATCCGAGACAAAATTATGGCGGCAATAGACCTGGTAACATTTGCTCTGAATTCCAAAAATAAATGACTGTCACAATGTCTCATTAATGTTCAGATAATCATAGACAAAGAGAAATTTCGATATTTGTTGAAAATCTACACTAAAACTGGTGACAAGGGCGAAACGAGCCTTTATGGAGGCAAGCGAGTCAGGAAGGATAATCTGCGCGTAGAAGCCTATGGCGCAGTGGATGAAACAAATGCGTTCATCGGATTCGCGAGAGCGGCAATCCACGAAGGTTCTTCGGGCTCGCGCGAAGTGCTAAATTACATCGATTCAGTTCTTGAACCTGTTCAACATAGATTATTTGGAATTGGTGCAACGCTCGCGGGTTCGGATGATCCAAAATACGCTGTCGAAGACGCCGATCTCGACTTTCTAGAGAAGTCAATAGACAAAATGGATGAACAGGTGCAACCAATCAAGGCATTCATACTCCCGTTTGGGACTGATCTATCTGCAAGGCTTCATCTTGCTAGGGTCATCTCAAGAAATGCAGAACGCAGAATCGTCGCACTTTCTCAAAACGAAGAGGTTAGTCCGAATCTTCTAGCATACGCAAACAGGCTATCTGATTTCTTGTTTACTCTGGCAAGGTTTGCAAACAAAGCACAAGGAGTGCCGGATGTCGCTTGGAGGAAAGAGGCAAAGGAGAAAGAGCCCGTCCTTCCTTCAGATAAACAAGAAAAACTTCCAGTTAAACCTGAACCTGCGTTATTGGAGCATCAAGCGCCAAGGTCCAACGGAAACGGTAACTCTCATTCCGCAACTCGCTGAAGCCAGATTTCTTTCAAAGGGGCCGTTGTTACTTCGGAAGATATCTGACCACCATAAACTTCCGCTCACATTTTATAACAGCAGCCAATGCTATCAGTTCCGCTCTTCAATATCTGAGCTATTCGAGGGAAGCGGCGATTCTATGGCTGACAAATTAGAGATACCTCAGGGGATCACGCTAGAAGAGTTCCTAACGAAGGAGCTACAAGCAAGTACGCTTACAGTGAAAGCTATTTCGAAAAACGAAATATCGATTGAATCTGATTCAATAGTGCGTATTCATGTTTTGATCTATGAAAAAACAAAGCAAGTCAATTTCGATCTTTATTCACCTCGGTGGTCGAGAAGAATAACTGTACAGCAGCTGGGCGGTTTCGAGTTTATGGAGTCGCAAGCCGAAGATCAACTACTCAAGGAAGATGCCGTGGCAATCGCCGAAGATAGCCTTCTATCTTTAGATATCATACGGTTTTGGGCAAGCAAAAATGGCTATGATGCATTGGAAGTTGCTCCCTCTCCTGATGGAGAGCAAAGCGAATCAACAACGACTTCAACAACTGCTGGGTCCGAGTCTGGAAGAAAGTAGCAATCAAACCGGTTTCTTCATATGTACCAATTGTTGAACATTGCATGAGATGTCATTTTCCGTAAGATTCTTCGGAACGTCTGCTGCCAGCCCGAGTCTGAAACGTGCTTTTGCATGCATAGGGCTTGTGAAGAAAGATAGTACATCGAGCGAGGACATCACTCTAATGGACTGCGGAGACGGTTCGATCCGGAGGATTTTAGAAGCCCGCACGAGCGTTCTATCAATTTCAAATATTCTTATCACTCATCATCACTCTGATCATCTTAGCGGCCTGGTACAACTTATTGAGACTATGAGCATCGAAGGAAGAACGAGAGATCTCAGCGTTTACGGCCCGCTAGGATTGAGAGAATATTTCTATACGGTTCAGAAGATAACAAATGTTGCTTCAAATCGCCGGTTCAATCTAACTATTCAAGAACTCGATCAAGAGGAGAAAGTTTCACTTGGCGAGTATAAAATAACACCTTTTTCTATGCAGCACACAGTTCCCTGTCTGGGATACAGAGTCGAACATTCTGATTTTCGTCTTGCTTACACTGGAGATACGGAACCTTGTCAAAGCTCTATTCCCTTAGCTAAGAACGTAGATCTTTTGATCCATGAAGCGACATACCTCAACAAAGACCATGAAAAAGCAAGGGAAACAAAGCACTCGACTCCCGGGGAAGCAGCAGAAATAGCCACTAAGGGAGGCGCCCAGAGCTTAGTTCTCACTCATATCAATGATAAACACGAGACGGAGAAAGAGGTGCTAGAAGAGGCTTCTCAAATTCATCCAAAAACCAAAATCGCGCACGACGGATTTGAGGTTAATCTATAAGGACCACTTTCGAATCAATCTTGAGAGTGGAGAAGGTGCGCAGAAACTAGATGCCACTGGATTATACATCCGAAAAAGAAAAAACAAAAAACAAGAAACTAGCCGAAAAGCTATACGTCAGGTATTTCTTAATCGCAGTCGCCGTGTTTGCTGGCTTCGCTGCCATCTCGTTTGACGTAATATGGCCTTTCGCGTTCACTGTTGTGACAATCCCCTTCATTATTTGGAACGAAATGGATTCATCAGATAATAAGTAAATGGAGATCTCGAATCTTGATCTACGAGATCACCTGTCTGTTTGGATAAACTCTAAAACTCCGAAATTGATCCCGATTCACATTTAACGAGCTAGGGGTCGTGGTGTAGCTTGGTCAACATACTTGCCTTGGGCGCAAGTGATCGTCGGTCCGAATCCGACCGACCCCATGTGTGTATATTCCTATTGTACCCTTGATAGGTCATATTCCATTGAGGGCAGCGGAAACAAAAAGTAAATGCTCACGAGTAGCACGTTAGACGATTTTTTGACGGCTAAGTTTTGACCCTGGTTTTTGATCCACTAGGAAATTTTCTCTATATGGCTATTTATAGACCGAGACAATTGGCCTGGTTTGCTTGGAAGCATTTCAAGATAGCAAAGGCAAAGCATCGCAAATAGCTTCTTCTCAATCTGAATCCTCGACTGAGCAATTCACCAAGGTTATTCGCGGACTAGAAGAAACGGCGAATGCAATCTTAAGGGTCTCATTGAATGCGAGCACTTCGATTTGTACGTATGCAGATGCTTCCGCACCTTCGATCATCTTTGCGTTTCAAGTATTTCATGATCTTTATGGCAAAGCAAGAGACCGAGGAGCAAAGATTCGCTATCTTACCGAAATAACAAAGGAGAACATAGACTACTGCAGGCGCTTATCCAAAGAATTGAGAATCGAGGTCAGGCACCTCGATGGAGTCAAGGGAAACTTCACAGTAACAGACAAGGAATACATTGCTCTTGCGACAATCAAAGAGAATCAATCTATCCAACAAGTCATATACAGCAATCTGACCCAGATAGTTGAACAGAACCAATTTCTCTTCGATAGTATGTGGGAAAGAGCGGTTCCAGCAAAGCAGAAGATCGAAGAGATCGACCTAGGAATAGACCTTGGGCAAACTCGCTTTACGTATGATCGCGAAGAGATACTCAGAACCTTTGATGATTTCCTTAACACTACCACAAGAGAGGCGCTCGTCATTGTTCCGTCAGACGAGACACCAAGTCGAAATTTGGCATTACTTCAAAAACTTGGACTCAAAGCAAGAGAGAAGGGAATCAGAGTATGCGCATTGATTCCCAGCAAGTCGATTGCAAGCGGGCTGCAATTAGATTTTGAAAAGCTCAAACAAGATCTGAACCTTCAAGGAATCGAGTTCAGGCTAGCGGAAACTCTAAGTTGCGACATGTCTATTGGCATTTTTGATAGAATGAAAATGATAAGCGCCCAATTTGTAGAACCGAGATCCCTGCGAAGTCGCCCAAGTGGTGACGCAGTCTCGGCGACAATCACTACCAATGCGGAATCTATAGCAGGGATGGCTTCGATTTTCGATGCTTTGTGGCGCGAGAACGAACTTTGGGAGCGCGAGACGAGGAGCAGAAAACAAGCAGAACTCATGCAAGACATTCTTGCTCACGATATTCGAAACTATAACCAAGTAATGAAACTTTCCATGGAGCTCCTTCAGGCCGAACTGCCTGACAATCCGAGCGTACGCACAGTGGGAGACGCTATGCTAAGGGCGATCGACTCTTCTACGGAGCTCGTGCAGAGAGCGAGGCAGTTCGGTAGAATACTTGCCGAAGATGCTCCAAACCTTTTCCCAGTCAGCTTGGCTGAAGCAGTTGAAAATTCTCTTTCTCTAGTCAAAAGCACAATGTCAACTAAGGATTTCAAAGTAATCAAAGAGCTAAATGTTGACGAGATTCTAAACACGAAGGAATCGCATGTCTCAGCGCTGGTGATGGCGGACGAATTCCTTCCTCAGGTTTTCGTGAATCTTTACTCAAATGCAGTGAAGTACACAGATGAAAAGGAGATTGGAATAGAGACCTCATTCGAGGAGGCAGAAGAAGGAGGCACTGCATATTGGAAAGTTTCAATTGCCGATCAAGGAAGAGGGATTCCTAATGAAATGAAAGAGCATGTTTTCACACGGTATCTGAATACTGCGAGAGGAACGGGCCTTGGTCTATCCATAGTTCATGCTCTCGTCGTAGGAAGATATCACGGCAAAATCAAGGTGATAGACAGAAAGCCCAAAGGGACGATTATGGAAGTCTGGCTTCCGAAAGCTAACTCATAGACTTTTACTTCTTTTGAACTTAGTAATGACTTGTTCTGGATCTGCTACGCCCAATCAAATACCCCGCTAAGAGGCCTGCGAGAGTTCCTCCAATGTGGGCATAAGCATCGACGCCGATTCCAACAGTACTGATTATGAACACAAAGACGAACCAGATCAGCAGGGAACTGTTCACTCTTCGATTCACGGCGTAATCTGTTGATAATGCGCCTGCGAGAAGACCGAATATTCCACCTGATGCCCCGAAACTGATTGTAGTGTCTAAAGGCGCAGATCCCGGACCGTAGGCAATTAGACTGAGAACATTTCCGACTATTGCCGTGAAGATAAAGACGAGGTAGTACTGTTTTGGCGTGAACGCGCTCCTTAGAAGACCATCTACAAACAAAACGGATATCCCATTGAAAAGAACGTCGAAGAAGCCAGAACTATCCGGTACTGCTACGATTGCCGAAGTAACCAAGGGCGGAACCCACCCTTGATAAACTAGATAATTGTCCTGCAGCAAAAATAGCAATACTTGGATATTGTCGACATAAAAAAAGGAAGCCACGAAACCAATTAGAAGACCAAGCACTATCAGAATGATCAAGTTCCTACCAGGTTTCGAAATGTTAAATCCAAAACTAGAACGTCTGCTGTATGTTGGCATAGAGTACCCTCCGCCAGTAGAATAGTAGGGATTAGAGGTTGAGGGAAGGGTCCGGTTCATCGGATGGCTCTTGCAAAGATGATTTTCGGGGAGCCTATGTTCAGAGCAAAAATCTTGCCCACAGTAGCGGCAATGAAAATAATAGGAATCCTGCCCGACGAGAGGTTTCGAGCAAAAAGAGCAGCGCTTTACATTTTGATCTATAGTTGTAGAATCCAGTCGTGCGCCACAGTTGCTGCAAAAAATGAGTCCTTCGCGATTATCCTGTCCACAGCTTGCGCATTTAACCAAGATTAGCTTCTCCCACACAAAACATGAAAATCTTCTTGCAAATTACTAGAAAAACGAATCGTACCCACCCGCTCAACAATGACAACTCACCTAGGCTACGGCTATCCAAATTGCAGTTCCCGTCAATGCATAATTTATCACATAAAGACTAAGACAAACGGGGCAAATAAGGTGAATTACTGCTAGCTCGAGATACCAGAGATAGATTGTGAAGATGTTTCCAATCATCAGGAAGGGAATCAAAATTACTTCCGCGTAATACTTGAACGCGACAATACCGATTATCAGCGATAGTGGAAACCAAACAAGGCCGGTAGTCCAGAAA
>JARCRS010000069.1 GCA_029850555.1 archaeon
GGAGACGCATAGCTTTCCAATTCGGAATAATTGCAGTCCATGCAGTCCCCCTTTGCTGAATGAATTTTTCCGCCACACTTTTGGCATTCTGACTGATCACTCTGGACCTTATTTCCGGCATGCACTAGACTCATGAAAACTAACGTACATCTCTGGCGATAGACTAGTATTTACAGATTGCTGAGCTTTTCGTATGAAATCTATATGATACAGCCTACATATAGCATAAATCATATCATTTATGACGCTTTATTTGAAATATATGGATTGTTATGACCTGGGTGCCATTACAAAGACAGTAATCGATTCCGAGTATGTTCGGGGTTGATTTAGTGCTCCACTATTCACAAGAGAGTTCGAAAGAATTCTAAAATTCTTGCAACCATTTCATCTTTTCCTTTGGCGATTACGGTGCACGTCATTCTTGCTTGATCAGTAACTCTTAGCCTGTAAAGATTATTGATGTCTCTGTACAAAGATGAGTTGCGCGGCCTCTGTTATGCACCAACTTAAACAAGATGTTTACCCTTACATTCTGGGTGTTCTTTTGCTAAGCAAAAGAATTTGTCCTTTAGTCCGCCTTGGAAAGTAGATCAAAATGCGAACTTTTACGTACAAAGAGCTTACTAGGGATATCAATGGCAAGGATCCAATCTTTTCTGGGAAATTTTTCTTGTACTGTTAGTGAAGAAATTCTGACTATGTCTCTTACCTTGCTCGATTTTTTTGAGGGACTCAAAGGAAGAGAGAATTATTGTCATTTATGATTTCTAATTTGGATCTCGGACTAATCGTAGGCGGAGGTTTCGTCGCTGTCAGTATTATCATGGGCATCATTGCCTATGCAAGTATGCAGACGATGAAGTCGGTCAAGGCTGACAGTCATTGGAAGGAGCTGGTATTTTGGGGAAATAAGGGTGAGTTAAATCGAGTGAACCAGCCGACATCACTTCAGTCGTTAAGTAGTAGGATCCTGCTTCCTGCACCTCCGGCTATCAAGTTAATGCTCTCAGGAACTGAAATGGTTCCGATATCTCCTATTGCACTTCCACGGGACTCGCTCGCCCCAAAGCAAGAGGTGATATCTTGGAGTTCCCCGAATCCAGTCATGCCAACTCTTCGGAATGACTTTGCTGATCCAGACCCTTCTCCTTCTAGTTCTCCTATTTCGTTTTCGCAGCCTCCTGCTGCTCCGGATCCTTTTGAGGACGATTTAGAAACTAAACCAGTAAGGATGCCAAAACTTCCGAGCCAACAGTACAAGATCGTAATACAGAATGGTGTAAAGAACAACAATAAGCGAATTAACAAAGATGGACAAATCCGACAAAGAATAAACAAGAATATTCAGCAACAACGACGCAAAGAATCAAAGCAAGTGGAGGTAAAAGGAGAAACATCTGCGATAACTTCCCTTCCTGCGCCTCCTCCGCCGATTGAAGACGCTATCGAGTTGATAGTCAACGAGACTGATCATAGGGAAACAGACGAAATAGAAACACCTGTGATCTCGAAACGCAACATCAAGAATCTTATGAACAAAGGTCGCGGATTCTAGACCAGATCAATTTTGGGTAATCTGAGGAATTTTAATCTGGGTTTAACCATTTGTCTGCAGCTTTATAGCCCCTGTTCTAGACACAGTTAAACTCTGGTTTATCTAGAGCTTTCAAAAAAAGCATGCGTATCTGAGCGAAAGTAGCAGCTTCTAATTCATTAAGGAGATCAAACATAGCGGCGTTATTCATCCTCTATTTTTGTACGATTTTCCAATACGAGTCCTTGCGCTTTATTTTCCCTTCTTCCTCATTAAACTCAAAAAGGTCACATCCTCTTACTTCGATCCTTTCACCGGACGTATTAGTCCCAGTGAGTAACCATTCGGAGACTCCGCGATCACCAGAAGCTGAAAGGAAGTGCCTATCGTCTCCATAATGAACATCGGGTATCCCTTTGAATCGCGTTGCGAGCCCTTCTCTCACTGCGAGTTTTCCCTGGAATCTCAGGCCAAAGGGATAAGGTCCTCTCGGCATGTCGAAGGAACAATCTTCGGAGAAGAAATTCATTATTGCGTCGAGGTCATGGCGATTGAAGGCTTCTAGAAAGCTCTTGAGCATGTCTATGTTTACATTTTTCTTACTGCCAACTTTCGGATCTAAAATTGTATCCATGATTCGCCATCGAGGCTACTCATCTTAAAGAACAGATCTATTTCATGGGGCCCAAGCGATTTCATGACGTAGAATAACTTTCAGGCATAAATTTTTTCTTCGGCTTGGAGATAGTTGTTGAGCGCGTTTCTTTTTTTCTTGAGTTTTTCCAACCACTCTTTAAGCTCTTGATCGCTCATCGAATTGAGCTTTTCCATGAATTCATCGGGGTTGCTTGTCCCCCAAAGATCGCATAATGCGCTGATTTGATCGTGACCAATTAAAACTCCGGTTCGCTCCCAGATGATCTTAGCCTTTCTCATACAACTGTGGTAGATCACTATGGTCCAATCACCCCAGTTCTGAAATGATTTGGCAGGAGTGACGCAGTACCAAACTTTTGCTACTCTTCTAGGAACTTGAACCTCTGCCCGCGCAGTTCTAGGATTTGATTTTCAAGTTGCTGGTCTTCTTCTTTTGCTTGCTGTTTCAAGCTCTGAACTAGTTTCACCAAGGATTCTGTTTCTTGCACGAATTCCTCGATCGCGAGCTGTTCCATGACCTTGAGTCTGTTCTTAACTTTAGGATTCTTTGAAGACCGGCTCATTCTGCTCAACCAAAGAGCCATTTGGCCATACCGCGCTATGGATTCCTCCACCGAGGCGATCTTTGGATAATTATCAGGCTTATCGGATTCCACTTGTGGGATAGCTTCAGGCATTTATTGAAGATTCTCTCTTATCTTCCGACAATATGATCGACGTGCCAACCCTCATTCGCTAGAGCCAGATCTCGAGCGGAGTTTCTTTCCTTATGCCAGTAAACACCATCGTATTCGATTATCCACTTTTCCGAAGGTATTGCAACATCAGCGAAGAATATTTTGCCCCCGTTCATTTTGATAGGCATGTTCATCACGGAATCAGGATAGAGCTGTCTTGCTTTCTCGAAAACCAGCTTTTGTTCGTTAGAGGTTCGCGGATACCCTCCTTTCTTATGGACATGCGCAAGAACCATCTGTTCAGGATGTAAAAGCAGGTAGGCCTTTCGAAAATTGGACTTTCTTTTTCTTACGGTTGGGTCTTCATTATAGCTTTTCAATTTTCGGGCCATTCCCTTTACTATTTCAGGATGCAAGGATCGAGTGATTATACCCCCAGCAGCTATCTTCTGCTTCCTCTCTTCACTGTGATGTTTTCCTAACATTGTCTTTCGGGAAGCCTCGAAGAGTTCAGGATTTTGCTGCTGCCACCTCAGTAAGCCGGGATAATTTCGTTTTGTTCTTTCTAACTGTGCTTCTTTGTTATTCCAGTAACATTGTAGTGAACAGAATCTATTGGCACGGACGAGTCGGCATGGCGATCTGTAAAATGAACGCTTACATGTTAAACAAATGAAGTACTTTCCATTTCGTTCCCGCAGAAAACCACTTTGCATTTTAGGAAGGTTGTCTGATTTGTCTGATTCTACCTGCGGGATCGTTTCTACCAAGTGCGTCACCCTAGCATAAATTTTCGTATATATCGATGCTGGTTTTGAAAACGAGTTTTCAACTCAATTCAGTTTATTCCCCATGAGATCTCCGCACTTGTCAATTCTCTCGCTAACAAAAATTAGAAACAATAATATGGCCAAGGCTAAATTAGTCCAATGTGATGCAGAGAAGACAACTGCTTGGCATTGTCATTTTTGGAATCGGAGGGAGCCTTCTGACTGGTTCCGGGCTCTTTGCTGAATTCGTTTTCAATTACTTATTTGTCCCGGGCCCCAATGGTTTAGGTCCAAGTTTCTTCTCTCCTGAAGGATTGCTAATTGATGTAGCATTTGGTTTCGTACCCTACTTTCTGATAGGTTTAGGACTGTATTTGATTTTCAAACCGCTGCTCACAATGGGGGCGCTGTTCTCTGGTCCAGAAACAAGTAAGGTAAGTCTAGCGGAGAAGGAAAGCAGAGTGGAGAGTGAAAGGATCAAGCAATTATCTGACGAGGAGCTTCAAAAGGAACTTGTCAGCATGAAGACAATAGAGCATGTTCTAGTGCCTAGACTAGGAACTTTGCAAAACCAAAATTCCTCTGAATCTCGAGAAATGACTCAGATGTTGAAAAAGGCCCGAGAGAGAATCACTGCGATCGAAGCAGAACTAAGAGAAAGACGACAGCGGCAAGAGCAAAATCGACTTACTGCTGTACAAAATTAGGGCATAGCTGCTTAATTTCGCAACGAACATCCCCAGTTTTTAACACGAAAACGTACTCTCTACTGTTGATGGACTAACCCGAACCTGTATTCGATTGGAGAATCGGTCATCTATCCTATTAGGCGTTTACAGCATGAAGAAGATCATTATAGTTTGTAATGACACTTAGGACATTCGTAAAACATTCGTTTAATCTGTTCTTCAAGTTCCCATTTTTCTGAAGTTAGCTTAGCTACCTGAGTTTCTAGCGTCTTGATTTTCTTGTAAGTAGCTTCGCCGTTTTTCACTAGATTATGGGAGAAAGCCAAATTGACTAGTTGTTTTAACGTCATGGTGGAAATTGAGTTGTACATGAGATCGCTCTTTTTCCTTGCTTCTTCATATTCCGTCATATTTTCTCCTAGCAAGAAAGCCAAAGTGCCACCTTGTAGTTTCAGTTTTTGAGCATCCTCGTGAATAATATATTCTCCACTATGAATTTTTGACACAAAATCATCCAAGAAGGGATCTCCTTTTTGAGACATCTTTTTAGTTAACCGCCTCTTCTAGACTTTTTTGGTACGATGACATGTCGATCATCCTTGTATACCTACATCTTCCAATTACTTTACCGACTTTACTAGGTAGATAAGTTATGACTTGGTTACGTTTGCGTAACGATTGCTGTGAAACGTTATACACATAATGTACATGGTGGTAACCATTTCGTAATCTCGCCTAAAGGAAAACGCTATGGCCTTTGTTTGAGTTTGTTTTCTCTGCTTTGTATCGAGAGCTATCTGGCAAGGCTCTGCATACCTAGGGGATAATCTAATTTCTATTGTTTGAAAATGAACTTCCTTTTTACAAACGTTCTACTGCCGCTAGGCACTCGAGCTTTTGTTTGTTGGTTAGGCGCTTTGTGTATGAAAGAGCTAGTATAGCATTGAGAATTGTATGATTCAATTGTTTTCCTTGCGAGATTGTCCTATTTATTTAATCCCCTTTCCCACGAGCTCCACATACAGCTGTTGCAAAAAAAGCCATTGTTTGCTAGTTAGTTCCCTGTGACTGCTCATGCCCTAACTTCTTCTTAATTCCGTTAAAAACTCACTTTTATACACACAGAATAATTTCCGAGCTAGCATCTATAATTTCGAAAGCCTTTGTTTGTTCTTTGGGCCTCTTTCATGGTCACAGAAAAAAACGGTGGCTGACATACTACAAGTAAAAATAGCAATTGTTTGCTCTACGCCTAAATTTAGCCCTGATTCCTTATTACAGAAAAAAAACGGTGTTGACATACTATCAGTAGAAATAGCCATTGCGTTGTGCTAGGTCTTGCGTAATTTGTGCTTCTTTCATGGTCGTAAAAAAATTCGTGCTTGACATGCCATAGCTTGAAATATAGCCATTGTTTAGCTAGGAGCTCGAATCCTTTCTACTTATATCGAATCAAATATAAAGAACTCTCCGCGTTGGCTCCTATCTCTAATCACTCGATCTTCCTCCAGACTCTTTGTCAGAGAAAAAGCGCGGCTGAGATACTATCCCATTCTATACAGCCATTTTTGCACATGGAAGATCTTGAGAGTTTTGTCAACAAAACTCTTACTTTACATTGATCGGTGAAAAGGCAAGGAAAGTTGTAATTTCAAAAGGCCGAAGGATTGGTATAGTGCCCTAAACTTTTGAGGAACTAAAAATAGGGCTTTATATAGCTAACAAATAATTCCGCATTGACATATACCTGGGAGGATATAACCATTGTCCGCATCTAATTTTCCAAATTTTGTCCATGTGAATTCTTGCCCTCCAAAATGCTCGTAGAAAAATCCATTGTCGCTCGTGATTGAATCTTCTTCGCACCAGAGCCGAATAGGGTATGGATCAAATTATCCCAAGACCCGATACCTCTGTTGCCACAACCTTAGAATAACAGAACGTGCGCGATATTGAAAGATTAGATCAGATTGCAAACTGCTGTAGCTCATGAACCATTCTCAATGCTTAGCAAAGAGATTAGATCCGTTGCCCGAGAGTTGCGAATTACAACCGAAACCGCAGTTCAATCTGAAGCGATTCCCATTGTTCTCTCAGGAGAGAATGCTCTAATCATTTCCCCGACTGGATCGGGAAAGACCGAAGCAGCGTTGCTTCCAATCTTTCAAATGATCCTGGAGAATAAGAGCAAGGGGGGAATACAGGCGATATATGTCACCCCGCTTCGCGCACTAAACAGGGATATTTTGAGACGAATTGAATTTTGGGGAACTCGTCTTGGAATTTCAGTCCAGGTAAGACACGGCGATACCTTACAAAAGGATCGGAGAAAACAGGCTATCAACCCTCCAGAGATTTTGATCACTACCCCTGAAACGCTGCAAGTGCTGCTTTTAGGGTCGCGCTTGAGGCAAGGCCTGCAAAACCTGCGTTGGATCGTAGTTGATGAGATCCACCAGCTTGCAACAGATCGGCGCGGGGCTCAGTTGTCCCTGACACTAGAAAGAATTCAGCAATTGATTGGAAAGGATAGAGATTATCAAAGAATTGGACTCTCTGCCACTATCGCAAACAAAGAAGACGTCGGGAACTTTCTCGTCGGAAATAATAGACCTGTAAGAATTCTTGACGCAAGCTCCACCGCAAAGGCCGTCGAATATAGGATAGAAATGCCAGAACCTACTGAGGAGGACAGAAGGCTTGCGAGCGAGCTTTTCGCTTCCTCCCAAGCGGTTGCAAGAATGCAACGCATTTCAGATTTAGTGAAATCCCACGATAGTACTTTGATTTTTGTCAACAGCAGGACCATTGCAGAATTTCTCGCTGCAAGATTGGGGACGTTTGGAGTGAAGGCAGGAGTGCATCATGGCTCGCTCCCGAGAGAGGAAAGAGAAAGGGTAGAGCAAGAATTCAAAACAAGACGACTGGATGCTCTAGTTTGTACTTCGACCCTAGAGCTTGGAATCGACATTGGGTCTGTTGACCTAGTAATACAATACATGTCGCCGAGACAGGTGAGCTCTATGATC
>JARCRS010000070.1 GCA_029850555.1 archaeon
ACCTTTCTTGCATAGACATAAACAGAATATGCCAGTATCGCCTGAATTGCGATTCCAAACGCATCATCAATAACAAAAGGATTCGAATAAATTCGATAGAATAAGATCATGATTACCGAAAGGAGGGAACCCTGTGTAAACAACTGTTGAACACTAGGGAATGCAGCTTCCATTGCGGGAATATAGAACGCCGTAGTATCGTATCCAACCGGATATGGCCAAGCAATTATCACAGGTATTGTCCGGAGCAAAGCTGCAGCTGCGACTGCCAATAATCCATATTGCATTGTCGAGGAAAGCTTCAATTTTGACTTACGTAGCTCAGGCGTCATCAATGAATGATTTCTTATTAAGATACGGGCCTATTCGCCCTTTTGATTCTCATGTGAGCTCTAAATATTTTGAGCTTCCCAAGTCGCATAACATAATGTTGAGACCTGTTATTCTCTTATTCGAACTAAGGACGAGTTCACCAAAATTCCCAAGGTAGCAACTCCTATTATGGAATCGGACGAGTCGATTCAATATTTCGCATTAGGATAAGCCTGAACAAGGTCACACTGCATTGCTGATATCACTAAGGAGGCATGCACAAATCTCCACCGCACATATATCCAGAATTATACGTCAAAAACAATCCTTACAGAGTAAGAAAGAAACGCTTAACAAAATAAGAACACAAGCACGATCTTATCGATAATGCGAGCATAATCTAGCCCCCCGGGGAGCTTTGTTGGTGACAAGTTCGGAGCGGCTAAGTTGTTGCTTGCTTAATGACTGGAATTTTATTTTTCTTAGTCTTATTGTCGTAAAGGATTGATGTCGCAATCAAGATGATCCCAGCAATCACTGGAACCTCTATGAATTCAAAGAACGGGCTGTTAAACCAAAAGAGCCAAGAGAATCCAGTCACTCCGAGTAAAGAATACCCGATAAGCTCTGCAATCTGAAGGACGAGCTTTGTATCTGACTTTTTCGTACTGATGACATCGACCGCAACTGCGGACTTTTCTTCTTTTTCTTTGTGTTCTTCTTCTTGCTTTTGCGTGCGGCGATGACCCAAAAGAGCTACCAGTTTTGGTTCGGGATTTCTCCCTATCATTAAGTTTTGCTTTAGCATCTTTGAATTTTGACCGCTCTTCAGCCTTAGAAAGTCAAAATCTCGAATTGTCGTGGGTGGCTTCCCGTGTTCCTACTTCGATACGATGTGAAAGTCTTCTCTCTTGTCAGGTCTCACAAACCACTCTATCAAGCCGACTAGAGCGGGAAAAGTCTCTACAATCCCCACAAACGGGCTAAACAAAAGTTGTTGAATATGCAGGCTAGCCCTCTTGATCTTGGTCATCTTCACGTCCTTGATATTGTAAGCTAGACCAACCTGAGAGCCGATGAGCCATATAACAAACGTGAAGATCAGACTAACTCCAATCACAGCCTGCAGAGCTCCAGTCGCGGTAACAGTAGGTAATTTACCACTTAATAGTCCCACTAGCCCATAGTATATTTCGGCCGGAGTTAGTACCGGTACATTGGCCACATGGGGAGGCTTGTAGGGAATATGAAACATCCAGTCAAAGACCTGGACTGTAGTAGGCCACGATAGGTACATGTACATTATAGTCGATCCTAAAGCAGAAAGGAATCCAAGCCAGAAAGTTGAAATTCGTAGATAGATGTGAGCCTTTAATTTCGCAGGTAGAAATTTCAAATTTTCCAAAGTTCCTTTGATCCATCTCTTTCTCTGTCTGAAATGATCTCTTAAAGTCAGAGGTGGCTGCTCCTGAAGCACCCCGCCGTGCCATCCAAAGATGTTCCCGTATTTCTCGTAGACTTTGAAGCCAAAGAGCTGATCTTCAGCCAAAGTCCGCCCGTGGTCCCAGCCGACGCTATCTTCAACGTCCTCTCTTACTAGCATGTTAGAGCCATGCATGTGGATTGCCGGAGGATGCGCCATCTGAGAAACGCAGTCATAGCACTGGAAGGGTCTTACAGATTCAGCAAGTACAGTTAATCGGTTAGCATCCCATACCTTGTATGGATAAACAATCGGCCCTTCCGAGATCAGCCCCTTCTTTTCCCTGATGAAGGCGAGGATTGAAAGCACGGTATGAGTAGTTACAACACTTTCCTCATCCATGTGGAAGATCCAGGTACTAGTCGGGTTCGTACCATTGTTTGCTATCCGTCTTTGATAGGAAGCATATTCCAAAGCCCGGGCCTTTCGAATAGCTCCATTCTTTGTTTGGAAATCTTTTGGTACAACAATCACTTTAGCTCCGCTAATGCGTTCGACATCTTTTGGATCCTCAGTAACTACGGAAATTGAATAATCAGAGAATGCAACTTCGTTGCAAGAATTTATTATAGATTGAATCCCCCGCGGCACTACATCAGAAGCTCCAGAAGTCCGTGTCATTATCTGGAAATTGATTATCGGGTCGTTGTGTATCCTAGTCAGGTTCTTGTTTACAAACGTCTTCCTATTCCTTACAAATGCCTTGACCTGCACTAGCGAGATCGGAAAGTACGATAGCCAAAGGAAGATGACTATACCGTATAGTAGGTCTTGCGTATTCAATTAGGTCAATTCTCT
>JARCRS010000071.1 GCA_029850555.1 archaeon
GCGTGCATCGAAAGGATCGACCGGAAAAGCATAGTGGCCTCTCGCCGTTCTGGCGAAATGGGAGAAATGTCTCTTTCAACTAAAAGAGGGACTTCATAGTCACTGACCCGGGTTCAAATCCCGGCCGGAGCATACTCTGTCATGGTATCTAATCTCCAGACCAGCTCCGACTTTAACATAATAGAAAAGACGATGGTAGTAGAGGAACAAGAAAGGCCAAGGCCCCCTTTACAAAAGCGACGACCTAAAAGACCAAGAGCGAAGTGGGGTACTCTTGGTCTTCCAAAACGTGTGCGTAATGAGGATGACATTTACAACTACGAATATCGGCTAAACAATGCATTCTCACATCTATCTAGGTCAGAAAAAATCTCGCCTCATGACAAGGAACTAATCAAACAATTTTACACGAGAATACTTCAAGCTCAAGGAGTCAGTATAGGAAGAAGAGCGAAGTACTTGCTTCACTTGAAAACAATAGTAGAGAATCTTGGCGTAGAATTCGAGAGTGCAAAGCGCGAAAATATTGAAAACTTCATGGCTTGGTTAAACTCCCAAAAATACAGTCCCTACACTCGCGTAGACTACATCACTTTCCTGAAGCGTTTTTACAAATTCATTCGCACTGGTACAGTTGACAAAGAAGAACCTTTTCCGCTTGTACGCTGGCTCAGAAAGACAATCAAGCCAAACGAAAGAAAACAACCAGAGTTTCTAACTCCTTTAGAGGTAAAGTCGATGATTGGAGCCGCTGATAGGTTAAGGGACAAGGCTATGCTCTCTGTAGGCTACGAGGCGGGCTTGAGAGCGACCGAGCTTCTCTTGCTTAACATTGGAGATATTTCATTTGATGAGCGTGGGGGCAAAGGCGACTGTAAGATATGGCAAGACTGGGGCACGACTAGTGAGATTAATTTCTTCAGCCGCTATTCTTTCCTCGTATCTTTCAAACCATCCGAGACGCAATGACCCCTCATCTCCACTATGGGTCAATCTCTTGGGCTGCCAAGGCACATTGTAACGTCAGGTCAAAGCGCCTTTTATAGTTACGGTATTGTTGCAGGGGATTTACAGTATGGCAAAAGAAAGAATTATTTGCGCATTATGAGCAAAATATTATCAAAAGTAAAGCTGTTAATTTTCCTTTGGCACACGCTTTGCTGCGTTATCAAAACGGCGACGCATATTGCACTCGGTGCTCAAAGTGGATGAAGAAAGAGGAAGTTGAAGGAATGAGGTATTGCCCTTTTTGCGGGACTCATCTAAGGAGAAATATAAGGGTCAAGACGAGATAGGAGACGTATTGCAACGCAGTCCTTCAGCTGTTCAGTATGTTATTGCAAAGTCAGCAATATTCTTGATGTCAGTGTCAGTCAACATTGATTGAACGTTCAATGGGTACTTCTTTGCAACGCTGTTATCTAATTCAAGAACCAAGTTTGCGGTATAATCGTTTATTTTCAGCACTTCGAGAAGCTGCTTGGTACTAACTCCATAAATTCTGACAATCCTTTTGGAGAGTTTGTTATAAAAAAGAAACAAAGTAATTACTGGTTCATTGCTCGATTCTTGAATATACAAGCTATATCTTCTGAGGTCAAGCCACGGGTGACCACCTTCCCTTGACTTTTTGAGTTCAATGCATAAACCATTCCAAATACAATCTTTGAATCTGTCTTTACTTAATTGGGCACCAATTTCTTCAGCAAAGAAGCTCTCGTATCCACTAGGTTTGGTTACCCATTCTCCATGAAACCCTTTGAAAGTTCGTAAATATTGCTCAAGGTCGAATGTGGAAAGCAGCTTGTTTTTCACACTTCAGCCTGTAATATTTCTCTTCTTTAGATTCTTTTCGTAATGCAATTGACACTAGACGATGATTCGTTTGACCCGAACCAAAATGCAAACAGTACAGGGCGTCTACAGATTGTTTTATTTCTCCCCTACGTTATTCAAAAGAGACGAATTTGAATAAGAAAGCCCTCGCGATAATCTTAGTCATAATAACATTTGGAATAACAATTATTGTGCTCGTTGAGCCAAACTGGATAGGCCTCGGAAAAGTTTCTTATGTAAGCAGGTCACAAGAACAATTTTGTTCAAATTCCTCGACAACTTCTCCGTCCAGTAGCAACGCAACCGCAAATTATGACGAACAAGTGTATCTTGATTTTAATGAATCATTTAGCTCATTGCAGTATAATGTTACTGCCACGCAACAAAATGATAGCTCTGGTTTTGGCCCTCTATACGTTCTCAATGGAAGAACAAATACAGGTTACTGGTACCAGACAGGTCTTGCATGGAATTTCGCTCATTCCACTCTTAATGGCCACTACAAAGGATTCTACTTTTTCTATCAAGTGTGGAATGTCTCAAGCCGCCATTCAGTCTATCCAAATAACTTTGGCACTAGCGCATTGATTCCACTATCACAAGTCTACTCAGGCGATTTCATTTTATTATCGCTCTCATTTAGCTATGGAGATGTCATACTAGGTCTCCATGATTGGAACACTGATGCTTCTAACCAGACGAGTTATCAGGCATTTGGGGCCGCTAAATTTGTCGGCGGTCTTTACAGCTTTTTCACTGGAATAATGATGGAATGGTATCATGTGAACCCGCTCTTTTGCCTACAAAGCAAGGTCACTTTTTCTAGCGAAGCCCCTGTGGCATCGGCATGGATTTGGATTGATGAATGGAACTTCACAAATATCCCGCTTGGTGATAGATTCAATGCAGCGTACGACCACGAATTACTATTCAATTCTGGCCGTTTTTTTCATCCACCTACTGTTACTTCTATTGCAGAATCTTTCTCATATCTGGGGACTACGGCCTATGCCAATGCATATGACTTCGACACGTTCTAGATACAAATCACTCAAAGCTCTGAGTGACCTGTAGTGTAAGATTGTGCTACCTTGCTGCTTTGCCTTTTGTCAGCTTGGTAACTTCTAGAGAGACTATTCTATCCACTTTTTAGAGGCCCAAACCAAAAGCTAATTCCATTCGGGTACGAAAAGAAGTCATCAAGACAATTGATGGTTAAAGAGAAAAATCGACTAGCCGTTTCTACGTCTACAATCGCAGTTATTCTCGTTGTAACTATTCTTGTAGCATCTTTTTCAGCGGCTGAGACTCTGAAACTCCAGAACAATAATGGTTCTACCACAAGCGCAAGCTCTTCCTCGTCCACCTCTCACAGTTATTCATCCTCTTCCTCCTGATGTGGAACTGGCGTACATTGTGAAGGGTTTCAAGAATGTAATGGAAAAGATGAAAGAAATTGCCTTGCAAGCACGGAAGGAAATCGTCTTCATGGCATCTGATGAAAGATTGGTTCTCGGCCTGCAAGACGTGCTCGAACAAGTAAAGTACCAGCATGAAGTCTCGGTCAAAATTGCTCTCGCCGATATACTCCTAGAATCTAAGGAGTTCAAGACTAAGCTCAGATCAAATCGATCCCTTTGCTGCGATTGTAATATCGTGATAACCGACTCCGAGAAGCTAGTAAGCGCCGAGTTAGAAGATCCGGAACATCAATACGCTATTGAGACTCAGAATCAGGGGATGATTATCCTGGCTAGAAAGTCATACGATAATCCTAGTTGTTGTTGCTAGTCAAATCACAAGACAAGCTTTCTAGCACTTCGCAAAAGGGCTTTTTCTCTTAGTTGTCTTTTCTCCTCCGATGCTGGACAATTTGGATGGGGTTGCCATCTGGATCTGCCACCCAAGCAATGCGGAGGTCTGATAGGAAATCACGAGGCGCGCTTAACGATTTCGCGCCTTCAGCAGCAGTAAGACGCTCGTAGTCATAATCTGTATCGTCTGACCAAAGCACAATCCCGATGGGTCTTCCATCGAGGTTGGGGTTCAACCCGTGATCAGAAATGGCGGCTTCGACAGAGGAGATCCCGATGGTGAAGTGGTCCAGCGTCACCTCCACGTGAACCGGGGGACCGTGTCCTTTGGTGTCCTGAAGGTCTCGCGGAAGCCAAGTCGCTCGTAGAAGCCGGCGAGCCGAACAACATCACGGGAGAAAATATTGATCGAAGGTCTCTCAATCATATACTGGCAACTTCGTTTTCTATTCAAATATCTTACTTCTTCCTCTCACGTTTGATCAATCTTATTTCATACGGATCTCTTCTGGTTCCCATAATGACCTCGCCAGCTGGAGTTAGTGGGATAATTTGTTCGGTAACTCTTGGCGAAGGAGATCCAAAGACTTTACAAGAAGCCGGAGCTGTTTGCACCAACGGGGGTTCGAATGAAGAAACTACCTTTAGTGCGGGTTGCCGAGGTGGCCTTCCTTACCAAGAAGACCGAGGAGTGCTCTAGATTCTACCGAAAAATTGGGCTCGAATATCCGGCTCGTCCAAACAAAAAACACATTCACTTCGCCGATGTCGGCGAACAATACTTCGGCTTCGCCCATGAAGACAGAGGGTTCATGAACGGCTACGGCGACGAAATGGTCAAGGTTCCATTGCATGTCGCCTTCGAAGTCCCGTTGGACCAATTGGACGAGTGTATTGCCTTATTGGAGCACAAGGGAATAAAGTGCAGCCCCAAGATTGAGAACTCGAAAGGCTGGCACGGCTCGAGGCGAGCTTGGAGTACGTATTTCTCAGACCCTGCGGGCAACATAATGGAACTGTGGGCCCCACAGAGATAGTTCGCCATGAGGCGCTCCTTTACAAATGGTGAGTTTCTGCAGCATTTCCACTGCGATCAGTTCTGCTTCCCATAATCACCTTGCCGGTAAAAAATCAATTTCTTGTCTTTGCTATAGTGGGAGTCCAAGCTTTTAGATTAATTCTTTCATTTCTTCTATTGACGAAATTACGTAGTCTGGCTCTTTTTCGATTAATAGGTTAGCAGAATGCAATCCTCCAGTCAGTGCTACATACGCAACGCCAGCATTTCTTGCAGCTTCCATGTCCTCGATCGCGTCACCAACATAGATCACGTCAGCTTTATCCAGATTGAGTGTGCCCAGAACTTTACGTATTCCTTCTGGTTCGGGCTTGAGCATCAGCAGTTCATCTCTTGTTACTACAGTCACAAGATACGGTAAGAATCCCAGCTTCTCCAGAACCTTCTCAACAGGTGCCCTGCCAGCGTTTGTGACAACTGCCGAAAGTATTCCCCGTTCCTTCAAAATTTTCAATAAAATGAGCGAGCCTTCATACGCTGTTGCTTCAGCAGAAGATTCCAGCTCAAGCATTTGCACAATGTCAATCAGTGATTTTCTGACATGATCAAAACGCGGAAGATTAGGGTTTGATTCTGACTCTATTCTTGCCCTATCAAGTATTACCTGACTTTTCGAATCATCATCTAATCCAGAAATATCAAAGCCGTTTTTATCTAGCCAATTGATCATAGCGAGCCTAGATTCTTTCCACCTGAATTTCATTTTTACAAGAGTGCCGTCGAGATCGAATATGACTGCTCTGAATTTTGGTTTGGCTAGAAGCACTTGGTTCTTGCCTCACGGTTTTTTGTAATCATTCCACAAAGCTAGCAACCACTCTTGATGTGGCATCCCGCTTTCTCTAACGGAACGGGTTATCATTTCAAACTCAATAGGCTCTTGGTTCAATTCGATTCCTATTTTCCCATCTTCAACATTGAGCAATGCATACTCTCCACATGATCTAAATTTTGCCTTGTCCATTTTCATATCCGACGTTGAGTCGTAAAGAAAGGGAAGACCAACGCTTCCGGGATTGATCCAAAGAGTTAATCCAAGATAGCTACGGAGCACTTGAAGGTGAGAGTGGCCAGAGGCAATGATCGAAGGGTTGGTTATCTTTGCTACTATTTCGGATAATTTTTGGTCATCTGGGAGAGTTGAGGTAATCTTTTCAGTATTTGACCTCGGAGAGCCGTGGCAGCAGATCAAGTTTTTGCCTTCGCCAAGAGGAATCTCTATTGTCGGCTTGAAACCTTTCATGTATTCGACATCTTCTTTTGTTAGCTTACCATAACCCCACTTGTCAATATCGTGTATTATTTTGTCATCGCTAGTTGGGTAATTTCTTGGCGAATTTGCGCTTAGCAGGGCCCCGTCCTCATTTCCATTAATAACTGGGCACTTGATCTTTCTCAAGCGTTCAACAACGCGGTGAGGCTCCGGTCCAAGCTCTGCAACGTCTCCAAGACACACTAATTGATCTACCTGTCTAGATTCAATTTGAGACAGCACAGCCTCTAAATTACTGTAGAAACCGTGAATGTCTGAAATTATTGCTAGCTTCATAAGTTTCAGGTGAAGTCTATCTACGACTTCATAAAAAAGAGATTTGCTTTCAATGATATCAAGGCTTTCTTGTTAGCTGGCTGACTTGCCCTTCGTGCACCGCGACTGCAGCTAGAACGAAAATCTTCTGATGTCCCAGCCATTGGGATCACCAGGTTCGTCCACATAGAGTAAATACAATTGAATCAAAGATCTTCAGGTTGAGAGTTTTTATCTATTTTCCTTTTGAAGAACAGGAATCAAGGAAAGAGTAATGCAACCAAGTATAGACTTCGCAGCCCATAACGAGTCGCAAATGCAACTCTCCCGGTCGCAGAGGTAATGCCGAAAACTGTCTTATGAATCTGACTTTTTGCTGGAGTCAACCTGGAGAAGTGCTCCAAATTCCACATTAAATAGATTCGTTGGTAACAGCTCCTTCAAGACTTGACCTAAGAGTTTGTAGGGCTTTATGAAAACCATGACCGCGTTTGCGGTTCGAATTGTGCTTTCGCGCTTATGCTTCGACATCGATGCGACATCCGACCATTTTGAACCACGTTAACATATACAAATCCCCGGTCGGAGCTTACTGCTTAATTTTAAGTGATCTATTGTTTCGACTTGCCCTAATGGAATCTTTTTCCGTCTGAGCCGACGTAAATTTTCTCCCAATCTTACTTTCTATAATGGAAGTACATAGTTCTCCTTTTTGTCTGAATTATAGTCATTCTCAAGGGCTTCAGCATATTTTTCCCAAACCAAATTAGTTTCCTTTTCAAAGTCTTCGGCCGACGGGCCTTTGCCATTCTTCCACTTGTTACGGAAGATCATGTTTAAACGCGTCTTGTTTTTTCCGAGAGATGTCAGCTTGTAGTCTCCGGTTTCTGTATCTTCCTCTGCGTAATAATCGAGATGCCATGAGTACTTCGAAGGATCCAAGGTCACTACCCTGACTGCGAGCTTTGGTTTACCATCGGTTCCATCTTTGTAGGAGGCATAGACGACCTTGGACTTGCTTTTTAGGAGAATCACTCTTCGATGCTTTCCTCCCCAAATCTGATTATCACCCTCTGTGTAATCAGTCGCCCATTCGTAGACATACTTTATGGGAGCGTTGAAGGTTTTTGAAGCTCGATAAACTACCATTGGAAAACTCTCTTCTAAGAAAAGCTAAGCAAGTTAATCAGTTTTAAGTTTGACACAATTTCTCAAATAATTTTGCGGCCATAGTCCAGTTCTTTTGACCGCAAATTTCCTTTCCTCCGATCAAAGACTATGCCAGCGGAGACCCGATGCTGGTTCGGATATGTCTTGCTTTGAATTTTCCATTACTGCGCGCTGTAGGCTGGGAAAAAAGCGGTTCTCGTTCCCGCAATGATAGTTCCAAATATGACTATTAGTGATAACGAGGATAAGCCTATTATTTTCTTCCAAGAATGTCGAATTTGTGCGAAGAGCAAAAGAGGACAATATCAAGCAGCTTCGAATCGGCATCACTGGATCTCCAGGTACAGGCAAGAAGACTGTAGCAAATGCCCTATGCCATTTGACGGGTTTGAAGGTTATTTCGCTCAACAAGTTCGCACTAGAAACCAAATCTGGCAGAAGGATAGACAGGGAATTTGTAGTTGACATTCAAAGCCTTCGACGCCGAAAAATTGCTACTAAGGGAAAGATAGTGGTCGGGCACTTGCTTCCTTTGGTGATTCCTAAATCATCCCTTGACTTTGTAGCGATTCTCCGATGTTCGCCAGATGTTTTGCGCAAGAGGTATCTAGTTCGCGGCTATAATAAAGAAAAGATAAGAGAAAATATTGAGGCAGAACTCCTTGATATCGTCAGCTTTTCGGCGCTAACAAAGTATGGAAGGAAAAAAGTATCGGAATTTGATACTACCCATTCTAGGACTCCAGACCTTGTTGCAAGACAAATACTACAAACTATTGAAGGAAAAAGGCCAAAGCAGTACGGAATCGCAAAATGGTCGGAAAAAGCCTCAAAGTCAGACAGGAGCCTATTGAGAATAATGAGGTCGTGAGACACCGAATATTTCGGGTTTAGAATAGCATGAGATAACTAAATTAGGTTCTCAAGAAAGGTCCCTGTCTTCAAAATGGTTATATCCAATATTAGAGAGACAGGTTAGAGTATTGCAACCTCAAGGTGAGGTTGATCTCGAGGCTACTAGCCAAAAGATCGAATCTCTTGCATCTCAGCGAATCAACTCTATCAATGAGTATAGGCGGCTTGACGAGAGAAGAAGAGAGATTCGCAAGCAGATAAGAGATCTCACCGAAAAAATTAACGCGGATCGCAAAACTCTTGATGATTACTACGAAAAACTATCTAGCTTCAAGTCCAGTAGACGTGAAATTCTGTCTCAGATCAGAGACATGAAAACAAAATCTTCTGAAGTCGAAAAAGTTCTAAAGAAATTTGAGAAATCCTCGCCTAAAGAGGGCGCTGCTTTAAACGATCGCCTAAAGAAAGTGGAGTGGAAGCTTCAAACCGAGAGGATATCTCGAGATGAAGAAAAACAGCTTGTGGCGAGCGTAAAAGAACTAGAGACAAAGCTAAAAGCTTGGAAAAAAGCTCATGCTACTAAGCACGATCTGGGTGAAATTACAGGAAAGATCAAGCTTTTGAAAAAACAGCTTGACGAAATGAATACGTTCAAGGCAAAGAATGACCCCGAAGTGAAAGCTCAACATGAAAGAGTCGCTGTCATGATCAATCAGAGGCATCAATTATTTCAGGAAATAGAGGAAATCAATGCCGATCTGATAAATCTTGACGCAAACATCGCAAAATTGACTCAGGAATTGAACACTCTTCGAGAACAAAGAAGACTGTTGTTAGAGGGGAGAAGATCAAGAGATCATGAGTCAAACCGGGCGAGAACGAGACTGCTTGTCGAGCGAGCGAAAGACGACGCGAAGAAGAAACTAGAGCAAGGTGGTAAATTGAGTTTTGACGAATTGAAGCTCGTTTATTCAGACGACCCAGAATCCATAAGCAAAAGGAACGAGCAGACTTAATCACGCGCTGTTTAATATGTCCGACTCTAAGCGTCCAGCGCAACTTCCTCAGGATACGGCTAGCGGGCAATCTGGGTCTAATGCAAATGCCTCGAAGCTCATGTCTCCTGGTGCTTTCGAAAGAGATACTGTTTCTGAAACCACATCTAAAATGTTAATCATTTGCGTGGACAGAGATAACGATGTAGGCCTTAAGACAGGAATCGAAACTCCAATTGTTGGAAAAAATGCCTGCTTAGAAGCTGCCACGAAACTTGCGTTAGCCGATCCTGAAGAGGCGGATGCAAACACGATCTTTGCAGCGGTAAAGGAATACGAGGAGCTCCTATCGAAAGGTCAAGAGTGCGAGGTCGTGACTGTGGGCGGTCTTTTTGAGAGAGGTGTTCTGGGGGACAAGAAAATCCGTGGTGAGGTAGCTAGAATACTGAACGATTACCCTGCCTCCGAAGCAGTGATAGTTTCGGACGGAATTGAAGGTGAAGAGCTCACTCCAGTGATCTCAACACTAGTTCCCGTAATTTCGATAAGGAAGGTCGTCATAAAACACAGCAAATCGGTAGAGGAATCTTATCAGGTTCTTGGACGATATCTTCGAATGATAGTCTTTGATCCGAGATACGCGAAATATTACCTCGGTCTGCCAGGTCTAATTCTCGTTGGAGTTGCAATTGCATATTATTTCGTCAAAGACGTCGCGCCGCTCGTTCTAATCGGTTTAATTGGTATAGTCTTTGCAATTCGTGGTTTCAATGTGGATAGAGAAATCGAATCCATCAAAGATCTCTCGGCTGCTGGATATATGAAACTCTTCGTCGTAATCACTTCAGTCTTGATTATTCTCTCAGGCATCATTCTTGGAATCATTCCCTTCTTTCAATCGAATCCCGCGACACCAGCATATCAGATACTACAAACACCCATTAAGTTTCTTGGTAATCCAAACTTTCCAGACGTACCTAAAATTCTGGGTTATTTCATTCAAGGTTCCCAACTTGTTGTCTGGGGCGGGCTCGCTGTATATGTTCTCGGAGCGATCTTCTTTAATCTGATAACGCCTACCAAACGTCATGTTTTGCGTAACGTAGTCGCCCTAATTGTTCTCGGGCTGTTGTATATCCCAGTATACTATCTTGGTCAAGTGCTAGTCTCTGGAACGGCTAAATCTGTTGAGACGTTTGTTGGTTACGCGCTTTTTGCTCTTGCAGCTAGCTTCGTTATAGCAGCCTATATTTACAGTCATTTTAGCAGGAGAAGGACTCAGGCCGAACTCGAAGAGATTGAAAGCTAATTCTTTGGGATCTTAAACGTTATATGGTATTTCGCATAGTGTCCGACTGATCTCTTGATCGGTCCAAAGAAGCGAATTCTCAGGACTAATTTACACCGAAGCAAGTGCCCGGAGATTCACAAAAATACGAAATTGACCTGAGCGAGAATGGTTTCAGTTGTCTCTTATCTAGGAATCTACAAGCTCTACGAATCTATACTCTCTAGGTCCATAAAGAAGGACAAGATTCCTAATCACATCGCAATAATTCTAGACGGCAACAGGAGGTGGGCTATGAAGGAACTCGCGTCAAGAAAATACGGCCATGTAATTGGAGCGGATACGGCAGAGAATGTCCTAGAATGGTGCCATGAAATTGGCATAAAGACAATTACCCTTTATGTTCTTTCGACTGAAAACCTTGAAAGACCATCTGATGAGATAACTGAAATCCTTTCCTTACTTCAGGAGCGTCTTGAGAAACTTTTCAACGACAGCCGAATCGAGCGCTATCAGATCAGAGTTATGGCTCTAGGAAGAGTCGACTTCCTTAGCCCAGAAATCAGGGAGCTATTACAAAGGCTCGAAAATAAAACAAAGAACTATTCGGGACATTACCTCAATATTGCAGTTGCGTACGGTGGAAGAACAGAAATTGTTGACTCTGTGCGAAAAATTGCGACATACGTTAAAGAAGGTAGACTAAAACCTGAAGAAATTGATCAAAAAACAATAGAGCAAAGTTTGTACACTTCTTATCTGGAAAACCCTGAACCTGATTTAGTTATCAGAACCTCGGGTGAAGAGAGGCTGTCCGGTTTTCTTTTATGGCAGAGCGCCTATTCTGAACTAGTCTTTCAGGACGAGTACTGGCCAGATTTTCGGAAGATCGATCTTATGAGAGCTATTCGAACTTATCAGCGAAGAAATAGACGATATGGCAGATAAGATCAATCCGACGTGATCTTTTTCGCCAATTGAAAATTTAATTCTCCCTTAAAAGAAAAGATCTAATGCGGTACTAGCTATGTTGGAAACAGTTCGTTTTTGCCGAGTATCTCTGAAACGGTTTTAAACTAATATAACAAGTTAGAAATCGGAAAGCTCAATTTTCAACAGCGGTTCCACAATTCTTCCACAGATGAAATCTATATGCCATGTTCAGTAGTCGTCGGCGGTGCCTTCGGTGATGAAGGTAAGGGCAAAATAATTTCGTACATTGCTCTGAAAGAAAATCCAAGTATCGCTGCTCGCGCGGGAGTTGGGCCTAACGCGGGTCATACTGTCGTAACCAGTGGCAAGACGCTCAAGCTTCGTATGCTTCCATGCGGCGTCGTCAATCAGAGAACAAAGCTTATGATCGGCGCTGGCGTGTTGGTCGATCCAAATATTCTCTTGAAGGAAATGTCGGAGACAAAAAGCGAAAATCGAACCATTGTTGATCGCAACTGTGCAATCATCGAGCAGCGTCATATTGAAGCTGACAAATCAGGTTATCTTAAGGACAAAATCGGAACGACTGGCACAGGAACGGGTCCTGCGAACTCTGATCGAGTCCTCCGGATCGCAAAGATGGCAAAAGAGGAAGAGCAGTTATCGATCTACGTTGGAGACGTCAGTCAAGAGATCAACACGGCTTTAGATAGGAACGAGTTTGTTCTGCTTGAAGGAACCCAAGGCACCTTGCTTTCGCTTTATCATGGGACCTATCCTTTCGTAACAAGCAAAGACGTGAGTGCGTCAGCTGTTTGTTCTGATGTGGGAATCGGTCCAAAACGCGTGAATGAGATTGTTGTAGTCTTCAAAGCGTACTTTACTCGAGTAGGAGAGGGCCCTCTAAGCGGAGAGTTGGATTCGGCGGAAACTGTCAAACGCGGATGGCAGGAATACGGAAGCGTAACAGGTAGACTACGTCGTGCGGCCCCCTTCAATTATGATTTGGCGAAGCGCTCAATCATGCTTAATTCGGGAACGCAGATTGCTCTCACCAAACTCGATACTGTATTTCCTAGCTGCGCCAAAGTGAGAGATTATGCAAGTCTTACAGGTGAGGCAACACAATTTGTCAAAGACATAGAATCTGAGCTTGGACGCCCTGTAGTTTATATTGGAACCGGAAATGAGACCGAGGATATTATAGATAGGACTAAATCAACTGGTTAGAGTAGACAAAAATGCTATCAGTAGACATTTCAGATTTGGACCAAGAGATTAGAGAAGCTTTTCCCGAATTCGTGGAATCAAAGCTTCCGGTCAAATTCGAGCAAGAGGGTTCGGTGATAACTTTTGAGGACAAGAATAGCAGGACTCATGTTTCAGCACCTGAAATCAAAACATACCTCAAGCGTTTTTTGCATGCAAAGGATCTTAGGAAAAAATATAGGCTGCTGAGCTCCGAGGGGACCATCAAATTTGTGAAACTAAGACCAGATCAGATGGAAGAGGAACCGGATGAAAAAAGTAAGTAACGGGATTTGCGTTCTAAATCCTTTTGTTTAGCATCTTCGTTCTTGTTAGATTCTCATCCAGAACTAGCAATTTCAAGATGTCCCTTGCTTCTCTTGCTTTGTTGAGTCCTTCTTCCGCTTGTTCCTTCTGAAAAATAAAAATCGACTGCTCCAAAAGGATCTCACAGGCTTGCAACTTCAAGTTTAATTTGTCAGATTTCTCCTCTGACTTTAGCTTCTTTGGACCTTTAAGATCACGAAACCTCCCAACGCTCTCCTTAATCTGATCTTTGTACGATAATTTTGCAAGACCGATCGCCAGTTCTACTTGAGAGTACGCTTTCCAGATAAAATCATGTTTCAAATCGCCTTGTGAAGCCACGACAGAGTTTCTAACATGCTCTTTTGAAAGGATCAACGCTGCAAGAACTTGCTTTCTGATTTGAGCAATATCTTCTTCTACATTCAATGTGAATCAACAACGGGACATTATATTATCAAAAACAAATTATCTTGTAAAGGCTTTTTAATCAATCGTGAGCCTTGATTCTGAGAATTGCTTTCCTCCTCGAGAGAAGAACTGCTCCAAAAAAGGGAAATTAAACCCCCGGCTTTTATTGAAGCAGAGAATCTGAATGAAATTGCTCGACTTGCGTGTGCTCTCGAGCGCGCACCTTTGCCATTATTTGCGATAAAAAATTCAGGAAAAAATATGATTGCAACTCAACTCGATCTTTTTCTTGGGACTCCTGTTTTTTATTACGCGCATTCTAATGAGATAAAGCACTTTCTTGGCTACAGGACTATACAAAACGGAGAGGAAGTATCTCTAGTCGATGCTCCAACAAACCCGACCCTGATACACGCTCCAATAATCGAGATTGTAAAGATGCCCCAGATCTTTGAACGCGGACTCAAGGATATCGGGGGCTTGAAGAAATACGATGGACAGAAATTTCTATCTCTAGAAGTAAAGGATCTTGTCTCGCTAGTCAAAGTTGCCTCATACAAGATACTGTTTGAGGAACCACCCCTGCCGATCTTTGCTTTTCCTAGCCAAAATAAAAGCAGGTGGTGTGTCGGATCTTTTACCAGGATCGAGGATTATGAAGAGGCGTCAATATTCTTCTATTATGAACAGGAATCGAGACCGGAACAGAACTTCGTAAGGTATTCTATGAACAAGGCAGATGCAACTATGACCAATAGAACTGATGAGCACGGGAACGTCTACGTCAAGATAATCAGACTGAAACAGACTCATCCGCTGGTCGAGTTGTAGTAAGTTTCATTTGTACTCGAAGCAACCGATTGAATACAAGAAAGAAAATATCTCGGCTTCTTCCAACTTCAAGAGCCAAATAGAAGCTAGCTCCAGAAGATCAAAAAGCAGACTTATCCTTGCCCTAGATCTCGATTTTCGCGACGATGTCGCAGATTTAGCTAAAGACGCGAAAAGAGTCGTTAGAGAAACTTCTGATTACATATGCGGCGTCAAATTCAATTTCCATCTCATAGCTCCTCTAGGTCTAGCTGAACTAAAATCAATAAACAACCTAATCTCGGGTTATAACTTGCCATCTATAGCTGACATTAAGCTAAATGACATCGATAACACAAACAGAGTAGCCACAGAGTATCTATGGAAGGCCGGTTTCTCTGCTGTAATCGTAAATCCCTTCGTGGGATATGAAGGGGGCTTGGATGTTGTTCTGAAAAGAGCTAAAGAACTAGGAAAAGGAGTTGTTGTTCTTGTTTACATGAGTCACAGCGGAGCTGATGAAGGGTATGGACTAACTCTGCGAGATGATAAAACGCTCTTTGAGCTATTCCTCGACCGAGCGAAGGAATGGGGCGCCGATGGAGTAATAGTTGGTTCGACGCGCCCGGAAAAAATACGATCCGCGAGAGCAAGGATAGGAAACGAAATTAAGATACTTTCTCCAGGGAGCGGAGCTCAAGGTGGAGATCCTATCAGGTCCTTAGAAGCGGGCTCAGATTATCTAATCGTCGGGAGAAGCATTGTCGAATCAGCAAATCCGAAAGAGGAAGCTAACCGACTGTTTCGTTCTTTGCTCGCTTGGACAGAAACTCATTAGCTTCCCGGAGAATATTCCTCGCATTTTCGAAACTGAGACGTTTAATGGCTTGATCGAACCTAAGCCATTCATAACCTGAATGCTCATGAGAGATTTTGACCTTATCCGAATCTGCCCTTGCTAGAAAGAAGATCACTTGCTTGTGAGATAGACCGTCCGCCCTGCGATAATGGTAATCGATCCTCTTTCTGAAATTTGGAATAAAGGAGTCAACTTTCAATCCCGTCTCCTCCATTATCTCGCGCCTTGCGGCTTCTTCCTCAGATTCGCCTCTTTCTACACCACCCTTGGGAAAGTCCCAATGTCCCGCTGGGTAGTGAAGTGCGAGGTAAAGCCGCTCGCCATTTTTTTCCGAGAAGACTAAAGCTCCCGCAGATAGCTCTTCAATCATCGATCTTTATCCCTGCCGTAAATTTTTGCGACAAAGTGCAGTAGTGTAGGAGTTGTCGAAACCCTTGCTCGATATAAAAACAGTTGCAATGTTAGCTATGCTCGCTAAATGTTTAAACTCTCAAAATTAGGGGATGGATTCCATCCGCCAAGGGTTATGGGAAAAGATTAGTCATGGCTAAGGTGAAAATCGCTATCGCTGGTGTTGGAAATTGTGCTTCCGCACTTTTGCAAGGTATCACATATTACAAGATCCACGGAGCGCCAGAGGAAATCGTCGGTGTAACGCAGTATAACATCAAAGGAATGACTCCGTCAGACATCGAAATAGTTACTGCCTTTGACGTAAATCGAGATAAAGTTGGGAAAGACCTGTCCGAAGCAATATTCGCAAAGCCAAACAATACGATAAAGATAACTGACGTTGAAAAGACGGGTGTGAAAGTTCAGCGGGGCCCCGTACTTGACGGAATCGGCAAGTACCTCAAACCTGTTGTCAAGCTTTCTAATGAGCCAGAAGTTCCATCAGTAGCTCAGGCGATAAGAGACTCTGGAGCTGAGCTGTTGGTTAATTATCTTCCTGTCGGAAGCACTAATGCGGTTCAACTCTATGCCCACGAGGCAATCAAGGCGGGGGTTGGCTTTGTGAATGCAATGCCGGTGTTTATCGCCTCAGATCCAAACTGGCAAAAGAGATTTAGTGATGCTGGACTAGCAACAGCAGGGGACGATGTAATGAGCCAATTAGGCGCAACGGTCCTCCATAAAACGATAGTCAAACTTTGTGTGGATAGAGGAGTAAAAGTTGACGAGACCTACCAACTGAATATTGGAGGAGATACTGACTTTCTGAACATGCTTGAGGAATCAAGACTTGTAGACAAGAGAATAAGCAAAACAAGCGCTGTGCGTGCCATGTCCTCCTACGAGATTCCAACAAGGATCGGACCTAGCGACTACGTTCCATTTCTTGATAATGACAAGATTTGCTATGTGTGGCTAAAAGGAAGGTACTTTGGAAATATTCCATTAACAATGGATTTGAAGCTACACGTCGTAGACGCATATGACAGCGCCGGTGTCATGGTTGATGCGATTCGAGGAACAAAGATCGGCATCGATCGAGGCGTCAAAGGTCAACTAGAAAGCATTTCAGCCTTCTGTTTCAAACATCCACCAATTCAGATGCCCTACAACGAAGCAAAACAGGCTTTCATAGATTTTGTCGAAGGAAAACGAGATCGCTAAGCTCGAGTAGCCGGCGTTTGCTCAGTTTTCATCTCTGAGAAGGGTACAGCTTCCGCCCAGAGGAAGTCAAAGTAACTCCTCGCAAAAGAAGCAAGACCTGCATGGTCTGACCAGATCGCTAGAGCACTGCCGCTGGGGTCGGCAACACCTTCTTTTCCGCCGCCCAGAAAAAGTATCACTTCTCTCGCGTCGCTGATTACTCCGCCGCCGAACATATTCTCCTTCAGCCGCAGTTGCGAAAGTGAGGCAAGTTTCTGAAGGGAATCCTTGTTTACTTGACCACTCAAGAGCATTCTAACAGAGACGCCCGAGTTTCTGACCTCAGTTAGCGCGGGGATCACTAGTTCAATGACTTCGTTCAGCGCGGTAGGAACGACAACAAGTATCTCCCTTTTGCATCGATCTATCGTTTCCTGAACCTTTGCAAGAATGTTATACTCTCCTCTAACAATCCAAATTTCCGGCCTTTCTTGGCTTTCCTTTCTCGAATATCGCGGCATTAATTCATGAAGAAGATATTCTTCATTTGACTTCAGCTCCCTTTCTAAGCGGATTCTGACCGCCTGCAGCGCGGTGGAAGGACTCTTTGGATAGTATTTTGCAGGCCTTGTGGATTGTTGCGATTCAACCCAGCCCTTCTTTTCCAAGTTTGCTAGAACTTCGTAGATTTTTGAAACAGGCACTTCTGCAATTCGACTAGCATCGCTAGCTTGGCTGTCCGGATTGTCAAGAAGGGCAAGGTAAACTTTGATTTCATAATCGGTTAGACCAAGATCCTGCAGTACACGACGGGTCTTGTCGCTAGATTCATTGTAAGAATTTTCAGAGGATGCGGCCCGTCGTGCCAAATAAGAGTGTCTTCTCTAAAGTTCTCGGTTCGACGTTCGTGCTATTTCAACGTGTTTACGTAGACAAAGGAAATTCAAGAGCACTACGCTAGGAGGTCTTACGAACCAGTCGCCTAACATAGACCACTGTTCCGAGGACGATCAAGAGTGCGATGAAAATGGGAATCGCGTATCTCGTCAGAAGGTCATCAACAACGTTCAGCAAGAGCGGAGTTGTCACTCCTTTGAGGGTTTTACTTTGATATTGGAAAGTCAGATTGCCTCCGGGGATCGTGTAACTGAATGGAATGCTGGTTGTAACCTCGAACCACTTCGTTGTGCTCTGGTTCGGACCTAGGGACGAAATTTGGAAGCTTGGGTTTGGGGATCCGGAGACGAGTTTCAACGTCGGAGGAAGATTAACGGAATAATCCACATTAGAGACAGTTGCATTCGAAGGATTAACGACAGTAATTGAGATGTTAATGTTGTGATTTTCTTCGATCTTAGGACCTAACGCGGTCATGGATTCGAATAGGTTCTGGTAAATTACAATTTTAAACACGTTTGAGAAAGCAGTCTGATTAGTGCCTGCAAATACGAAAGCCGCGGCGGATGTGGACGTGTTGTACACTCCGGGCGCACCGGTCATGTTTACGTTGAGCGTAGTGTTAACGCTCTGTCCTTGGGTCAACGTAGGAGTGTAACCCTTTGACGAATTAAGATAACTGAGAAATGTATCAGTAGAATTAGCGAAAGTCACATCGAAAATTGGGAGCGTACCATTATTCGTAACACCTAGACGCTCCGAAACCGTGGTACCTTGGAATCCAGCGCTTGGAACAATCGATTTCGAGGCGCTAACCCCAAGAGGAAGTCCTGCGCCTTGGCTATAATGCACAATGGTGACTCCATTCCAGCTACTGGAAACGTTAGCTGGCAAGAATACATAGTTCTCGCTGGGGCTAGTTATCTTGACACTGTAAGTATAGTTCACGCTAGCGCTTGCTGAGAGATTTGCAACATTCGCCGTGACTAAGCCGTTAGAATAACTTACAGTTCTGTTTCCGACGCTTGAACTAAAGTTTATCCCACTTGGAATAGGATCTACAATGGTCACATTCGTTAGAGAACTTAATCCTCCGTTCGATAATGTTAGAGTCACATTGGCAGAAGTCTTGTCTTTAGATACCTCTATGCGTTTGGAAAGAGTAGTAGAAGGAGAGCCTGGGTTCCCGAGACTATAAATCGCGTTAATCTGATTTGTTCTCTCTATATGCGAGCCGATTCCATCTGACCAAGAAACATTGTAAGAAATTGTGGCATTCGTATTAGTCACCGAAGATGAGCTTGAAGTTACAGTGAAGTTCACTGTACTTCCAGAAGCAAGGGTGACCGGTGAGTTGCCTGCCACTGTCACGCCTGTGGCTCCTCCTGGACCATAGTTTTTGACAAAAACAAAAAGTGTCAGTGGTTGACCTGCTGAAATCGTCGTAGTCCCAGGACTAACGTTTTCCCAAGATTCAAGAGCTGCACCCGTGGAACCTACAAACATTGTCTCGTTGTTCAAGAAGAGAGAAGCGGTAATCGTAAGGTTCGCAGCTTTAAACTTGTAACTTATACGAGTTGCAGAGATTGCATAAGCTCCTGTAGTAGTCGGAGCGACATAGTAAATCGTAGTGTTTGACTGACCTGAGGAGAGAGTGTAATTCGCAGAGCTGCTTCCTCTTACAGATAAAGATGACCCATAGGCAGTATACCAATTGTCCGTAAGGGAGACGTTTGCAGAAGGACTGCCAGAAGGACTTATGTCTTTGACAGTTATCGCGATAGTTGCATTAGTACCAACAGCAGGATCTAGCGGACTGACTTGTCGATATGCAACGATCGTCGGAAAGGAAAAGTCAAGCGACGCAGAGATGTTCGGCACAGTGCCGTTGCCCGTACTGGATTTTGATACAGTTATAACTGAAGAAAAGTTCGCCGGAAAATTAGTGGGTGTCACGCTTGAGTTCGTGACGAATCCGCCTAAGACATGTATTTGGACGTTCGAGCTTGTGGCTGAAGTAGAATAGTTCAGGCCGCTCACGCCAAGTTGAGTGTAGAGTGAAAAGCTAGACGAACTTGAGAGAGGGTTAATTGCGCCATAAGAGATCGAATAAGAGCCTCCAGAGTATGACACTTGAAAAAATATGAGATTCTGGGACTCAAAACTTTGCTCACTTGTCATATTGGCGAAACCGCCCGCACTATGTGGCAGAAGATTCCAGAAGAAAATGTGCATCTCTGTGGCGAAATTCATAGGGGAAATGAATGTGTAGGTCCCGGCCGTCGAATTGCTAGTGTAGGGGACATACGTCAATGCAAATTTTTGACTAAGCGAATTTGCGAGAGAAGCAGCGTCGATCTGGCTCGTAGTGTCAACTTCGAGCAGACTAGCGTTCGGCATCGGTTCGTCATGGCCCAGATAGCCGAAGCCGTATTTCGTAAAGACCTCAAACTGCGAATTCCAAGTATTGTAATGAGTTAGCGAAACAGTGAAAGATGTTACGCTCGAAGGAATGCTCGTGCTGAGGTTGATGTTCCCGCCTGAAAGATCTGCCTTCCATAGAGCCTGCGCTGAGGTCAAGTAAAGAGCAAGATTTTCCGAATATGGTCCTGAAGCAAAGGATGAAGACGAAAGGGCTTTCGAGTTACTAAAATTTGAAAAAACACCGGATTCATAGACCAATGGCACAGCTAGCAAAAACAAAATAGCAATCGCTAGTATAGGAATGCCCTTAGTTCGCAATTGACGTATTCGTCAAAGAGGATTTGAAAAGCGGTTATAAACTTTCTAACGTCTTAATTTCATTTCAAAATCGATCAATGTGTTTTGTTTGGGCAAGCTAAGATTGCTTTCTCTTTGAGAAGGAGGAGTTCACTTCTTCTGGTGGATCATCAACTCCTTTTTCATTCAACACGAAAAGAACCTCTCTTTCCGCATGATAAGGGCTATCAACCATGCGTGCAACTCTATTTTTCCCAGTTTTTCTAATATAGACGCGGTACGTGCTCGTGTGCGCGACGACATGCCCTCCCGTTGCTTTAGTTGGATCGCCAAAGAAAGTGTCTGGAGAAGCTTGAACCTGATTTGTTGCCACTACTGCGACGTTATAGATCTCTGCCGCCCTAACGAGAGCATGCATAAATTTGTTCAGCCGTTGTTGCCGCTCCGACAATGTTCCTCGACCCAAAAACTCTGCTCGATAATGTGCCACGGCACTATCCACTATCACAAGTCTTACACCGTGATCGCGGACTTGCTTTCCAAGCTCGCTCAATATGAGCTCCTGGTGAGCTGAATTGTAAGCTTTCGCAACTATTATCCCATCTAGTATCGCATCTGGATCGCATTCGCGAGCTTCTGCGATTCCCACGATTCTCTCTGGGCGGAACGTATTTTCAGTGTCAATGTAGACGACCTTTCCATGCAGCCCCCCAAGTTCCTTGGGTTGCTGAACCATTACGCAAAGTGTGTGACAGATCTGAGTCTTGCCAGATCCAAATTCGCCGTAAAATTCCGTAACGGCCTGGCTTTCAATGCCACCAGATAGCAGATCGTCAAGGTTCTTAGACCCAGTACTGATCCGCTCGATCGCCATCCGTCGTTTGTAAATCTCGGTCGCGGAGACAAAGTTCTCTCCTAGGTACTTAAGTTCCACTAGTTTCTCTCGAGCTTTTTCGCATATCTCTGCGGCTCTTTGAAGGTCGGAGCCAACTGCGTCAGCTATTTCATTTGGAGACTTCGAAGCTAAATCCATAACGGTTACAATGCCTGCGGTGTTAAGTTTCGTTTTCATGACGGGCCCAATTCCCTCTAGCTCTTCCACTTCAAGATACATAGCAAGGTTGGGACCTCGAGAAGAAGATCCATCGCTATTAGGATCTGATCCCGCTACTTCCTTTTTCGACATTAGTTTGAACTGCCTTTCTCTATTCAGATTCTTATTAGTGTTGACCCTTTTCGAGTCAGCCGACGCTTGGAATCTACCGGACAAGTTCTTGCTGACAGGATACGGTCTGATTCTTTTTGGTTCGAGCGAGGTTTTCAGCCCGTTTCAATAACTTTGAGAATTCTCTTTCAATGATTTCAGCAAGACTCTCAATCTGGATGTGGCGCATTTCTTTGCCAGTCCCTAGAAGAAGATTGGAACGTCTTGTTCGCTACGGCCATTTTCAACGATTCGACTGCGTCTGGCACGCGCTCCTAGTCAAAGCTCTCATTTTCTTTGCTTTTGTTCTCGTTCTCGGAATTCTTGCAATTTATTCTCCGACGGTAGGCAATATTCACACGAACTCGCGATATTCTTGATTATGATCAAGGTTTCAGTCTGCTTATAGTTCTAGGAAACAAACTTGTTGCTCTGATGTGCTTCAAGCCGCACATCCATCGTGTTACTCTTTCAGCCCCAATTCCAAAGCCTGCATGTTCTGGCATACCATATTTTCTCAAATCCAGATACCAGTCAAAAGATTCAGTTGGAAGCTCTTGATTCTTGATTCTGTTCATTAGGGTATTATAATCATGAATTCGTTGTCCGCCAGTCGCAATCTCGCCGTACCCCTCAGGAGCTATAAGGTCAGCGGAGCGAGTCACCTTGTCATTGAAATCCTCGGTCATGTGGTAGAAGGAGCGAGAAGAAAGTGGATACCCAGTAATGAAGAAAGGTACCTCGAATTGTTTTGAAATCAACCTCTCTGCTTCAGTTGGCAAGTCATCTCCCCATTCGAAATTAAGACCACTCTTGCTCGAAATCTCTCTTGCTTCATCATATGAGATTCTGGGGAATGGAATTTCTGGAAACTTGAATCTGCGCCCTAAGACTTGAAGCTCTTCGGAGCAATCTTTTAGAACTCGCTCCGCCATTGCTTTGACGAGACCTTCTTGCAAGCGAATATTATCCTCTTGATTTGCAAAAGCTTGCTCTGCCTCAATCATCCAAAATTCAGTCAAGTGCTTGCTGGTCTTTGATTTCTCTGCTCTAAAGGCTGGCTGGAAAATGAACACCTTTCCAAAAGCCGCAATAGCTGCCTCTTCATACAGCTGGGCGCTCTGACTGAGATAGGCTTTATGTCCAAAATAGTCGAGGGCAAAAAGAGTCGACCCTCCTTCTACCGCGTTTTGAACTATTGTAGGAGCCGAAATTAGAGTGAATCCATTCTTCACAAAATAATCAAAGGAAGCATAGATCACATGAGCTCTTATTCTCAACACCGAAGAAGCTTTTCTTCCTCTGATCGCGAGGTGACGCATGTCATAGAGAAACGAAGAAGAGGCTCGAGCCGCACTCTTTGTGATTGGCCATTTTTCGGATAGCGCTAATATTGCAAAGTTGCTAACTGAGATCTCTTTGCCGCCAGGAGCTCTCTTGTCCTCTCTCACTGTCCCTGTAACGACCACTGCTGTCTCCTTGCTTGCTTTTTCAAACTCATCAAAGGCTTTAGGAGGAACTCGATCTTTTTTGCAAGCAATCTGGATGTAGCCTGAGCCATCGCGAAGTGTTGCAAACTTGATACCTCCCACAGAGCTCTTAGTTTCTATCCAGCCCATCAGAGCTACCCCTGTCGATTGCGGAGCCATCAATGCTTCTTTGATCGTGTGGGTTCGTTGCTTTGGAATTGGTGTAGCAGACATTTAGTTTTCGCTTTCTTGATTCCTCAGAAATAGTAGTCCTTTGATAGGCTCGAGAATAACTGAAATCTTCTCATCTTTTTGAATACTTCGCTAAAGGAACCTTTTTACAATGTTTGCAGCTTCTTCGATTCCATCAAATTTATCAGATATCTGCTTCAGCTTTCTAACATTATTGCCGTAGCTCGAATCAGTCATACACTCTTGAACGGCCGATTCAAGTTTTTTTGCGGTTAGATTCTCAGAACTTATCTCTATCCCAAGTCCAAGTCTAGCAGATTTTTTCGCATTCCACATCTGTTCACTATGATTGAAAATTGGCACTAGAATTGATGGCTTGCCAGCATTAATGCACTGACTAATTGTTGTATGGCCCGCTCTAGCAACAAGAAGATCACTTAGGACAAATAGCTCATCCTTAATCGGGCACCAGTCGTATATCCAGGCTCCATTCGAAAGTCTCACAGGCAAAGTAGATTCTGATGGCAGTCCCTTTGAGATAATAACGTTGTATTTCTTAGCTAGCGAAGATGCAGACTCTAGAGCCGCTCGAATGAAAGCACCTTTTGTAGCATTCGGCCCGCTTATCTGCACAAAGATTACAGGCCGAGAATCAAGTTGCAATATTGATCTTGCTTTGGAAATTTTCTCTTTAGGGACTGAAAGTTTAGGTATCATGAAGCCTGTGAAATAGGCTTTGTTTGCAACATCAACCTGTGATACATTTGCTTCGCTGATAGTAAATGGGGGCGGGAGATCAGGAATAAGTACTTCGTCGCTCAGTGACCAGAACAAACCGAGAACATCTGCTTCCATTCTCTCTAATCCGGCGGAAAAAAGCCCTGTTCTAAATCTCGGAGGAAAAAGAATTCGAATCTGGTTAAGGATAGTTATTACTGGGTAGAAGAGCGATTTTCCAGCGAGAACAGCAGAAAGCCTAGAATCGGAGAGAATGACCCGAGGATTGAAATCTGAAATTTTTTTTCTTTCAAAAGATACTTGACTCGAAAATGCTGCTAGTGTCGTCGGGAAGCCTATAATAGTGCTGCTTCCCGAAAAGCCGCCGGCAAGATTCCACCTGACAGCTACTGAGGGAGCGTAGTGGACATCTTGGTTGTATCTTCTCAGAAAATCATAGGCTTCATCGAAAGCCGAATATGTGAATTGGCAATCTGAGTACTTTTCGAGGATCTTTGCGATCGCGAATACCCTTGTGATGTGACCTAGACCAGATCCAAAAACTGCTGAGTACACCTTTTGCAAAAAATTGGTTTCTGCTCCTCTGAATAGTTTTTCCGAGCGGAAAGCTTCTGTTCATAGAGCTGGTTTCCGCTAGTCAGATATTTTCAGCTCTGCACACATTGACATTTTTAACAGGTATGCTGAATAATTGGAATCTCCTACTGTATTATTCTAACCTTGCCAGAAGGTTCGTCTTCGCCAAAGATTTGAGCTTGAAACTTTAGAACCTGTGTTCCGGGGACCAACCACTGGTCTGGAGGCGCCCCAGCCTTCATGGACAAGTTCACGAGAAATTCTTCAGCGTCCCACATTTGCTCCGTCGCAACCTGCGGAAGAAGCAAACCAGCTCCAAATGACCAGCGCATTATTAAACCATCTTTCCCTAATTTTATCTGACTAGGAAGGTCCCTTGATGACTTGACAAGAATCAAGGTTGGGATCGTGAGCACGCTAACTTCGACAAGTAAAGATTTCATCTCCTCGATACTGACCGGCCTAAATCGCGGATCTTGCGTCGCAGAGCCAATAGCTGCTTCTGTGAGCGCCTTTGAAAGTTTGTAGACGGGCTCAGGGAAACCAATGCAGCCACGAAGGGATTTCTCCTCGTCGTTTAGCCTCAGGGTAACAAAGCATCCTAATTTGTTTTCAAATCTTGAATCACTGAGAAGACATTTAGGAACAATTATCTGACGTGAAACTAGGAAGTTTGTTATCGCCTCCCGTGCCGAAGATACAAGTAGATGACCATCCTCTGCAGAAAAAATAGAATCTTGGCGTGGCAAATCCTCGGCTGCCTTCAAAACTAGAATTACCTGATTTTTACCTATACTGTTGCCTCCTTATTTGTTTACTTGAGGAAAATTTACCTGTTTGAGGCTAGCGAGCGATTAACGCTTGAAAACAGAGCGTCAAGTTTCCTCCAATGACTTCCGCGCCAATATGACTTTCCACAATTTATGCATTTGAAGATTGGTCTTCCAAGCTCATCTTTTGTTCCGGTGTCCACGAGTAGAAAGTTGCAGGCAGAGCATCTTGACATGTTCGAGAGATCTAGACTTTCGACACCCGCTTCTTGAAAGAGCTCTAAGAGTCTCTCTTCCTCGGAAGTTCCCTTCACCAAGATCGCCTTTACGTGTTGCTGTTTTGCGTGAAGATACAGTTCTTTGTCTGAAGTAACGAGAACGCGTCCTTCTTCGGATGCTTTCAAAATAAGGTCATGGTCATTAGAGTCCTTGTCATATTTCGTATCAAAGCCCAAGATTCGAAGTTTTGTTGCGAGTGAGCCTAGCATTCCATCTACGAGAAACTTGGGTGAATAATTATCAGATCTTGGTTGAGTTTCCGTCAAATGTAGATCTCTTCAAATCTGAAGTGTAACCTTCACTATTCTTGGGAAGATTCGCTTACTTCTGAGTTGTTTGTTTCGGTACGACATTCTTCGCATAGAAATCGATTATCGAGCTCAAGAAGAACATCGGACCATTGATTGCAATGGTCACAATAGCCCGCGAGATAACTTGGCTGTCTCGTACCTTCTGAGGTCATCATAGCACGTTTCTCGGAGATAATGTCGAAAAGCTCTGGGGTTACCGCGACAATGTCCGAGATCGAGATAATTCCCACGAGGTTTCTCTTGTATGAAACGCCCAGCCTCTTTATTTTATGACTGACCATTTGCCGCGCTGCTTCGATAATTTCTTTTTCGCTTTCTATGGTTCGAAGCGGAGCAGACATGATATCTCCCGCTCTAACATTACTCGGAGTCAAATTCTTGCTTACAACTTTTGAGACAATGTCTCCATCTGTAATGATTCCCGTTGGCAGGTCGTTCTTCATAACTACGACGCTTCCCACTTTCGCTCGGGTCATCTTTTCGGAAACCGTTCTCACGTCTTCATCAGGAGTAGCAGAAAGGACTGGACTGTTCATGACCTCTCGAACCAGCACTCTAGTTCTTACGACAGGCTCAAATGGTATCGATGGCATCCTTATTCCTCAGCTATTTCTTTGGCTCTTTCCCAAAAGATTTTACAGCAACGAGAAAGATTCGCTACCAAACTCTTAACCATTTTGTTTTTCCGCGACGAGCTTGTATGAACCTGACGGCAGCACTCGGATGATATCATCTATAGGTATCTTTTTTGCTAGCTCCTTCAGCTCAAGTTTCTCATCCTTGATTTTTGAAACGAGAGTCTGTTTGATTTTTCGGCCTACAATGGTGCCTCTTTCCTTTCCGGGAGCCAGCTTTACTTGCGAAAAACAGTACTTTAGAAGGGCTTTTTCAGGTCCGCAGACAACGATGGGAGTCATCATTTCTGGCTGCTCATAGCCTTCAGATTCCCGAGGCAGATCTTCCGAGCTCATGATTCCTACGCTTAATTCTACCCTCAGATGCTTCACAAAGTTCTTTTTTCCTTCAATGAAGAACGACCCCCTTGGCAAATATTCTCCAGAGGGAGCGCTTTTCTTAATCTGATCAGGCTCAACCCAGTAAGCGTCAGCAGATCCGAGTTCATCCTTCCAAGCCCTGCTAAAACTCACTGTTGCTTGAGCTAGCTCTTGCTCTATTTGCTGTTCCAGTTGTGGGACAGCTTTCTCTCTTCCGTTCTTCAATACGAAGAAGGGAGATCCGTGGAGATCCGCGTGAAAAACTAGGCAATCTTGGTCTGTGTACTTGTTAATGATTATGCTGTTAGACGTGCTGTCCCGACCGCCGATAGCAAGTCTCTTATCCGAAGTAAGGAACCAACGATAGCGTTCGAACCACTGTCGCGATCTTCTTTCAGTAGAGACGCGTTTGGTTACCCGATCCTCAGATACCTTGGTTTGGTCAAGAAGACCCTCCTTTCTTTTTATTAAATCTGTTCGGATCTCGCTAATGGCGCGATTGGTTTGTTCAAGAGTTTTAGCTTCGTCGAATACTCTTGAAGCTAGAGCACTCGTTGTTGCAAAAGATTTGAGATAGGCTCGTGGTTCATTTACAAATCTTAGTTCATTATTCGAATTGTGATCCCTTTCCAAGAGATTCATAGCTTCGAGGACGTCTGTAATCTCTTGCGAGAAACCCGAAGAAGCGTAGCTCATCAACTCCAAACCTATCCTTCTAAGCTCCTTTGCGGCCAATTCATTTTTTTGAAATAAGATGTCTTGCTTTTTGATGGCAGATTCTAGTTCTTCGGCTTTTGCTCGAATCTCCTTGGATGCTTTTGTTCTTTTTTCTAGTAAGAAAGCTTGCATTTGAGCCTCATCAAGAGCTTCGTCGAATGATTGGAATTCATGAATTGTTGCACCCCCCGTCTCTTCTCGCTTCTTCCAGGCATGAGGTACAATCGGGCAAACATCGATTTCAGATTCATCACTCTCCGCCTTTGGAACGAGTAAGTATCCTTTATTACTCGTCTCGATTTCTCTTGTTAGCTCTAGCGAAAGCCGCGTCAATTTTTCAATGTCATTTGGTCCCATATCGAATACGGAAAGATCAGGATTTACTCCAGAGCGAAAGAAAATTTCTTCGATGAATTTTCTAGACGTTCCGACTGTTCGACCAAACCAACGGATGGCGATCATTTTCTCTGAATTTGGATCTGATTTTGATCTTTGTAATTCCGAAGAAAGATAAGTTTCATCAAGTTCTTCAAGATTCTTTCCGCGAGATGGGGGCAGAACATATTTTTCGCCAACAATCAGACTTCTGTGTCTGAAACGTTGAGGATTCCTTACATTCTGAATTTTCTCGTTTTTATCCGTAAGGACAATATTTCCACCTCCGAAAAATTCAGCGTGCAGATTCTTTTTTTCTCCCAAGCGGGACTGAAGGATAAAAGTCGCGATTCGCTCATTTCCTTCTTGCGCTACGTTAGCAAGTCTAGTTCTTTCGACGTGTTCTCTGATGGTTGTGACAAAAGAATCAGCTAACTCGAGAGAGAGATTCTTGTTAGTCACCCACGTTGCAAACGATGATATGGCGATGAGTTTCTCTTCCTTTATCTCATGCCGCAATCTTAGGAGAATGCCCTCTTCGATGGAATAAACAGAACTCACGGTGTAGCCTTCGATAGAAGATGAAATTCTCTTGCAAAGGAGTCTGATTTCAGACGCAGAGATTTCCATCGAATCTTCATCTCAACTTCAAGAATTTTTTTCTTTTGCAGAGCTTCTTCTCCACCGAAACCCTAAAAAGATGTCGTGGCAAAAACATGAAGAAATACGCGGGACGTCCGGTTTAGTTTTCTTTAGTTCAGTTAATCAAGCAGAGCAAGACATGAAATCATGAGTACGAATCCCAAGGGTGGAGGAGGGCCGAGGCATGGAGACCCAAACGCTCCTCCTCCGGGTTCAGAGCCGCCGTTTGATCGCGCCTTTGTTCGTCACCAGCTTCAGATTCTTGCATGGATCCGAGTCGGACTGGGAGCGTTATCCGGGTTTATTGCAGGACTTCTACCATTTAACACCAATCCCGGATTTTCCTTTAGTTCTAATTCATATGTTGACATTTACATCGCGGTGTTCATTTACATCGCATCATATTATCTAGCAAAGTATGGGATGGGAATTCATCTGCCCTACAAAGACAGAAACAAGCTGATTACTCAAGGGATTGGTGGGTTCATCATGATGTTTCTATTTATTTGGTTCTTATACAGCACTTATTGCTTTAGTGTACACTATAGCTGTCCAAGTTTCGTGTTTTAGGGCATAATACCTCTTCTTTCAATGTTGAAGGTAGTAGTATCATTTTCTACAAAAGGCTGAACGATCCTCCCTTGCCTTGTGTTTCCGCGTCTTGTAAAATGTAACCTGAATAGGGCAAATTGCGAAATGATGTCTCCGGTTGTCTCGACTTCGAGCTGAGATGATTTCTTATCTTCATTTGGGAGTCTAGATCTCACAGAGTTTGTAAGGAGTACAGCTAGCTTACGAGTTAATCCAATATATGCCAGTTTACGTGCGTAGGTCGAAAGCTCGAAATGTCTAGAAATGAAAGTATCCTCTTGGTGCTGAACGTCTCCTGGGTACTCAGCGACGAAATTAGCGGTTATATCGTCAACAATGAGTAGTTTACATCGATCGAATATATCTGATGATAGAATCCGCTCAGTTGCCTCGTGTTGCTCCGCAACACTTCGGACATAGATGGAAAAGATTCGATCAAGTATCTCTTTGGGATTCCGGACTCCTCTTTCTTCCGCCATTTCAGCAATTCGCTCGGGGCGAAAAGAACCAGCGCAGTCAACAAAGACTACTCGAGGTTTTTTATCATTCCCAGGGTCTCCGAGCGAGCTTGTCAACGCATTCTGAAAGGCAAATTGCGTCTTTCCCGTTGCCGCAGCTCCATAGACATCAGTTACAGCGCATGTTGGAAGTCCGCCGCCGAGAAGGCTATTGAATGAATTAGAACCGGTATCCAGCTTCTCCGCTTTTCCTAGCGGCGAGTCAAAATCTTCCGAAAAAATCATTTTTGAGGTCTGCTTGCTCTTGAAGGCGATTAGGAATGCTTTTGCGATCGAAAACACTAATTCAAAAAACTACGTAAAATGCTTAAAGAGCCTGAGCAAAATTTCGACGTCGAGCTTGAAGGGCCAGTAGCGCAGATCAATCCATTATTCCGCAAGCAATGGTAGAGCGAAGCATGGACAGCGCGGCAGAACAGTTCAGTGCCGAGCCTCCTAAGCCTTAATCAGTGAGAGCTGTAGGTCCTGGGTTCAAATCCCAGCTGGCCCGCATTTTATTCACTCTTTGGTTCTGTCTACTCGAAGCTTCTTAGTCTTTGGAACATCGAACTCTTTCAAATCGCGGTTTTCAGCGGAAGGCCTTCGCGGGTCCTCTTCAGGGCTGGTTTTCTTTCGTTTTGCTGAATACAGGTCTTTGACTGACAATAAGTCTCCCCTGCTGCAGGATGGCTAGCCCGGGGAATAAAGCTTGGCTTACAACACTCTATCGGTGTAAACCCGAAGTCTTTTCTTTCGCGTCCAACTTGTTTCGAATTGCGTCATGATTTGGTTATAGTTCAACTCTGCTCACTTTTAACCGACTGACATCTTGCTTGAAATCTTGTTAATTATTTTTGCCAATCTAAAATCATAGTTTGAAAGGCCCCCAACATCGTGCGTCACAAGATCTATCTTGACCTTATTATACACGTTGAACCACTCTGGATGATGATCTAGCTTTTCGACTTCTAGTGCAACTCTTGTCATAAAGGAGAAAGCCTCTTCGAAATTCTCAAATTCGAAATTTCTCTGAATTTTTCCCTTGACAATTTTCCATCCTTTTATCTTAGCAAGCTCTGTTTTGATTTCTTGTCTCGCGAGTTTCCGATACTCTTCTTCTTCGGAAGCCATGATTAGTGATTAATCGAGTGTTATGATAAAAACTATCCAGTATGAAGTACAGAGCCGTCGATTACAATCTTCATCTTGAGGGCAAGTCTTTTTACCAAAGAATCAGCACGACTTTCGTCTCTTTCCATTGATTGATGACTACGTGGAGGAAGCTTGCTTTTACCTATCAGAACAAAAGCTAGGCAAGAAGGACATAGCCGAAGCTTTCAATCTCAGTCTTGCGCAGGTTGAGAGCGCTATTTTGTCGTACAAGACAAAGATCGACAAAGGAAAAGCAAAGTACGAATCTGACGCAAAAGAGTTTTGGGTAAAAAACTACAGAGAAAGCTCAGGGGACGAGAGAGTCACTCTTGTGGATGACAAGGGTCGTTACTATCATGGCTGGAAATCGGAGCTCGAGAACTTGAGTTCTGAGAAGATTGTGGAACTACTCGTTATCAATAAGCAGTATTCAGACAAGCATCCTCTCTCAGAATTCTCCAAAGGACATGCGGTGATTGGATATGATCCAATAGTTCCGCTTCGAAATATAAGACGGACCGTATCGTTGCTCGAAGAGCTTCTCGAAAAGAAGGAAGCCCTTGACGAAAAAGATAAGCCTCCAAATAATACGCAAAAGTAATCTGAAGGTTAAGATTCTTTCAAACCCATGGTCTGGAGAATTTTGTTTGATCATCCCTACGAACTTTCTTTTCTAACTGTTAGCTGGGATTGTCACGTTGTTTCGACTGCGGACTTGCACTCACCGCATCTAGAACTAATTGAGCGACTGAACAAGAGGTTAGGCCGTAGGGCCTCCTCATAATCAGTAACGTGATGGACATTTTGATAGCCGCCATTGCGGTTTCATACCTGAGGAAGCATTCACGCAGTCGTATTATAGGAGAAGGCTTTTTGAAAGACCGTCTCCTCCGATGAGTCAAAAGCGAGGGTTGCAGAGCCTGGTCAATTGCGCGGGTCAAACGCAATTTTTTGCTTTTGCGCGAAACTTAAGATCGCCTATTCTGCCCTAACAAGCGGAATGGCCACATAGGATTCAGGCTGAAAGCTGATAGGGTATCCCGTCCCTTAGGGGTTCGTGGGTTCAAATCCCACCCCTCGCACTGATTTTTTTCCCTTGAGGTCTTATCGTTGACAATATTAGGGCGGTGTAAAGTCTTTGAATTTTCGAGTTTCAGAGGGCCTTGTGGAGAAATCGACTCATGAAGCTGCATTTTTCCAGTTATCGATTATCTTAAGGATTTTATCAAACGAGTCAAATTTTGTGACGCCTTGAACAGTCAAGGAAAGCGTTCCCTTTCCCTCCCCCAGAAGGAAAAACAAAGCTATCACCTTCTCCCATCGAATTGAAGACCAAAGAACTTTTCCATCATAAGGGACGTAGCCTTCGGCCATCTTCAGAATCAAGACTGCTTGGGCTTCAAGCCTTTTTTCAATTTCAACTGGCGTTGTCGATTCAACGCCAGGTTTCATTCCGCCAGCATACCTTCGTCCGAAGTCATCAGTTACAACAGCATATCTAAGGAAAGGAAGTTCAAAAAGTGAGTCTACGAGCTTCTGATAGGTCTCTTTTTCGGGAGTCAACTAGCCGGCTGCTAAAGGCCCTTTTTCACATATATGAAGATGACCCGTTTGCTTACTTCGCAGGAATGAAAAATTGTCAAATCGCGCGCGGCTTGCGGCTAGCGAGCGCCACTGAAACTTCACGCAAGGCTCTCGCAGAAATGTCACCCTCTCTTGGAGATGAAGCTCCAAGAGCAAACACGGGATTCACACCTTCAGGAATCGTAGCTAATCGATCAAAAATTTGGGCGGGTCTTCCGATCAGTGAAAGCTCTTTCAGTAATTCATCACTTACGACGCTGCTCGCTTGTGCACTTCCTCCAGTGGAGTTCGCATTCTTTATTTCCTCAACGTCCTTGCCGAATCCAAGTTTGGTAAGATTTTGTGCATAATACTTCCCCATTGAAGCTATGTAAAATGAAATAAACTTTGAAACTTCTAGCTTTGCATCGACATCTTCTCTTTCATTACTCGTTACCCTTAGAGGTATGTACGCGAAAACTTTCTTTTTCCTTCCTAGACTCGCCTGCTCCACCAAATCAATGCATTTACCAAGTTTAGATATTGGGTAAAGAGTAACGATTGCCCCATCTGCAATTTTTCCCGCTAAGCTTAGATTCTTCTCTCCTATAGCTCCCAAGTAAATCGGCACTGGAGGAATCACTGGAGCAGCAAATAATCGAAATCGAGCTAGTTTCAAAATTTCTCCATTATAATCTACTGGCTCACCGCTCATAATCTTCCTTATCGCTTCGACATATTCTTCCGTTCGTTTCAATCCCCTTTCGAAGTGCATGCTATGGAATGACTCGACCAATCCCTTGCCGCTAGCTCCAATGCCTAGCAGAAAACGGTTCGGCGCAAGTTGGTTCAAAGTTGCGCATGCCATTCCGATCGTCCCAGCTGATCGCGAAAATACGTTAACAATGCCGGTTCCGACCTTGATTCGTTTTGTTATTGAAAGTAAATGTCCTATCGTCGAAAATGCTTCTAGGCCCCACGCCTCGGGTATCCAGAAGTAACCGCAACCAGAATGGTCGGCCTGCAGTGCGATTGTCGTGAGAGCTCCAACTGAAGCTCCGCGCCAGTCAACTGTGACTCCAAAGCGGTCAATCATTTTTAGCTACAATCTTTCCCGATAAAGGAACCATCCAGACTAGCCGTAAAACGGGGTATCCAAGACGCCAGAGTCATCTTCTTTCTTCTTTGGCACCTTGAGCGCATTAATCGTATCTAATTCGACTTCAACATAACCTTTGGTATCCTTGACAATTGACTTTACGCTGCGTTCTACGGTCGAGTCTTTCCTTTTGAAAAGTATCTTAATTGTGTGGTAATCAAGCACGTTTATCTCAATATTAGGCTCAAGCTTACGAAGCTGATTAAGGCCTTTTTCATAACAAAAATCGTTGTTATAGGTTGCATATAGTTCGCCTTTCTTCGGTTTTGGCATAACTTACTTTGCTCAAACGAATGAGTCTTTAATCTTATGGTAGTTAGGGATTTGCTTCGGAACGCGAACCAAAGAAGACTTTAATCCCATGATGGGAGGAACGATTCTGAGATAAGGGCATGTCCCATCTCTAGTGATATTTTCCTGATGAGAGTACTTGTAACTGGAATAAACGGCTTCCTTGGCAAACATCTGGCAAACTACCTTCGAAGAAAGAAATTCGACCTAGTCGGCGTGGACATTATTCCAGGTAGCGAACTCGTGGGAGACATCACAGACTCTAATTATGTTTTTAGTACAATTGAAAAGGAGGATTTTGATGCTCTAATCCATCTTGCGGCTTTAGCAGACATTAAGAGAACTACCTCCGATCCTTACACAACTTACAAGGTGAATGATTACGGTACTTTGAATATGCTTGAGCTCGCATCAAGGAAAAATGTATCTCGCTTCGTATACGCCTCTAGCGCGAATGTATACGGCGTTCCAGTAGATAGACCCGCAACAGAAATGACCCCATTCAACCCGAGACTTCCCTATGATTATAGCAAGGTTATTGGCGAGATGCTAGTGCGCAGTTTTGCGGCTCACAAGAACTTGAAAATCTCAATCACCCGTAGCTGGCTGCTTTTTGGAGAATGGGAACCGAACACAAGAGCCGTACCTAGGTTCGTGCGAGCCTGTCTCGCGAACGAAAAGATTCCCCTCTTTAATGGAGGAAAGGATGTCACCGACCCAACTTATGCTGAAAACTACGGAAGGCTCGTGGAGCTAATTTTGACGAACGACAAAGCGGTTGGAGAAGCGTTCAACTTTGGTTCCGGCAACCAAATGTCCATTAGAGAAATGGCGGAAACAATCAAGAAGATTACCAAGTCCTCTTCTGACCTCGAACTTCTCCCGCCAAGAACGGAGTTTGAAACAGAGCCCCAGATTTCCTATCCTAGCATTGATAAATTGCGGAGAATTCTTGCCTACGAGCCTGTAGTGGGTTTTGACGAAGGAATCGCGAGAGTCGTAAATTGGATAAAGCAAAATGAATAATCGAAAAATTTAGGGCTAGAATTTCTCTTTGTGAACCGACAATTCTTATATATGGAATAGCGAAACTCGTTTGTTTGCGATTTCAAAATGGAATACATTTACGCTGCGCTATTGCTTCACAAGCTTAAACAGCCTGTAAACGAGGACAATGTAAAGAAAGTAATGTCCGCTGCAGGCGGTGCGCCAGATGAAGTTAGGGTAAAAGCTCTTGTTTCGGCCTTGGGAGAAGTCAATATTGACGAAGCTCTCAAAAATGCAGCTGCCGCGCCTATTTCGGTAGCAGCAGCTCCATCTGCGGGAGGTGTAGCTCCAGCTCAAGCTGCAAAGCCGGCAGAGGAATCTAAAGAAGAAGAGAAGAAGGAAGAGCAGGCGCTCGAAGGCTTGTCAAGTCTATTCGGCTAGAAATTACTCTGAATTCTTCTGCTAGGGAATAATGTGCAGCGCCGGGCTGCACAATGTGCACGATTTCTGGAAGCCTACGGTAGTAAGTAAATTTTCTATTTTACATATAGCCAAAGATCGTGGAATACCACCTACAAAGGAAGCGTGGATTGAATGAGGAATCTGAACTCTTTCAATCCATCGGATCAGAAAGCTTGTTTCGAAATTCGCATTCTGGACATCGGGCGTATCGCTTTTGTTTTCCAACATAAGTCCAAAAATGGCCACAGCGTGCGCATTTCAAAGCCAAACCCTTTCTTGATAATCTCTTGTATCTTTGGTTGATTTAGTTTTTCGCTACCTGGCCTCGAGTGTCGATGAACAATGTATCCTCTGAGAATTATCATCGGAGAGGCTGAGAAGACTTAATATCTCGTATCAGATTTTCCTTTAAGAGTAATGAAGTACTGCAATTTTTCTTTTGGCTCTCAAATCTTATTGAGCGCATCAGAGAAGAGAAAAAGTCAGTTTTGTAAAGGAAAGGAGTTCGAAACATAATTTGTCAGTAGCATTAGGGAATAGACGTTTCTCAGAAGAATTGGTCGGTATGGTCGGGAGAAGAGTCAGCGTAACGACAGGCGACGGTCATCAGTATGAAGGAGATCTGCTTGGCATCGACGACAAGCTGGATCTTGTTATGGGTTCAGTAATGGGAGCTCATGAGGGAAGCGTCAAAGTCGTTCTGAATGGGAGTTTCGTGAAAGAGATCTTGTTGCTCGAAAAACCATTCGATCTAAAGGCCTTAAACGAAAGGCTTGGAAGAGCTTTCCCCGGCATGACGAAACTTAGAGAAGACATCGGCGCGATACTCGTCATGGACTCGATCAAGGTCACCGAGAAAGGCGTCGTGGAAGGTGGAGATAGACTCTCTGCGACACGCGTCAAGCAGATTTATGACGAATTTGCTAGAGAAACAGTGCCCACCAAGAAATAGTAATCCCGAGCGATAGAGAGGAGAAGCTCCTTTAGGCTTCTGTTGTCACTTTCTTCTTGACGACACAACCGGCGATTGAAAAGACCAAATGAAATCGGATGCCCTTTTCGAGATTAAGGCAACAGATTTAGGAGGAAGAATAGGAAGCATTCGCACAAAGTCTTCTGAGGTTGAAACGCCTGCTCTTCTTCCAGTAATACACCCTGTCCGGCAGCTCGTACATTGCAAGGAGATCAAATCAATGGGCTATGATGCCGTTATGACAAATGCCTATACTACTTACAGACGACTCTACGAAAGATCTAACGAAGGAATACACAAGATCATTGATTTCGATGGCACTGTCATGACAGATTCTGGAGGTTACCAGGTACTCGAATTCGGCGCAATTGACATTCAGCCTGAGGAAATGGCAAGATTCGAAGAAAAAATAGGTTCCGATATTGCAATAATACTAGATAGACCGACCGGCCTCGACGTTACTCGCAAGTTCGCCGCGTCAACTGTAAGGGAAACTCTGTCAGCAGCAGAACGTACGAGCAAGATCATCTCTAGGGAGGATATAATTTGGACCCTACCGATTCAAGGGGGGAAATTCCTCGATCTAGTCTCAAAGAGTGCTAAATCTTCTGCCAAATTCGATTTCGGTTGTTACGCGCTAGGCTCACCCGTTGAGGTAATGATTGATTACGATTTTTCCTTGCTTGTTCGGATGATCTTGGCGAGCAAGATGCCTCTTCCGGACAATCGGCCCTTTCATCTCTTTGGCGCAGGCCATCCTTTGATCCTGCCCCTCGCGATAGCCCTGGGATGCGACATGTTTGATTCAGCTTCATACATGCTCTATGCCAAGCAGGATAGATACATTTCGCAAATCGGCACGGTGAGGTTGGATCAACTGGAATACTTCGGTTGCAGCTGCAAGGTGTGCGTCTCATTTACTCCGAATGAGCTCAAATCGCTTCCCAAAGATGAAAGGACACTTGCACTTGCACGACATAATCTCGCCATGTTAAAGCAAGTGATCGAGGAAACAAAACAGGCAATTTGGGAAGGAAGGTTGTGGGAATATGCTCAGTCAAAATGCAGAAATCATCCGAAAGCCTTCGAAGCTTTTCGTGTTGCAGCTGCCTCTAGTGAAAAATCCCAAGATATCTTTGAGATAGGAACTCCAACATTCAAAGACAGGGGTCTCTTTAACTTTGAGAAGATAGATCTTTCAAGACCCGAACTGCAGCGATATCGTGAGAGAGTGAAATCAATTGATTTGTCTGAACGAAACACTCTTCTTATACTTCCTGAAACAAAGGCCAAACCTTTCCTAAAGTCAAAGATATTTGAGGAGCTGCGAAATATTCTATCGGACCACATGGAATCTACACTAGTTACATTCCTGTGCCCTAATTTCGGTTTAGTCCCCGCCGAGCTTTCCGATATCTATCCCCTTTCGCAATACACCAACACTTACCGTGAATTCCCATCAAGAGATCCGATACTTAACAGCAAAACTTGGATCAATATAGTTGTGCTTGTGCTTCGGGGAAAAAGCCTCGAGTTGGAGTGGCTTGATTCAGAGCTATCTATCTATCTTAATCTTCCAAGGAGAAATCTGAAGCTGATAAGGAGTAAGATGATACGGTCTCCTAGGCGACAGACGAAAGTTAAGCTTGCACATTCATACAGAGATTTCAAGGGGGTGGTGCGAAAAGGTGTTTCAAGTGTAGATAGATTCTGATCTTCCGATTTTCCGATCCTGCTGTTTTGTCATCTCTGTCTCTACGACTTCCGCTCCCTTGAGAAGAGGCTCTACATCAACCTTGAAACCGTAGCACCTCGACAGTATTTCAATCGAGGAGACTGCGGCTCTTGGATCAACACGATCAGTGCTTGAATACGCCAGTATTGCATAAGCCGGAAAATTATGAGCTTCAAAGTAGTTCAGCATGATAGCAACTGGCCCGACAATAATCTGCTCATCTTCGAGAAGCTTCGCTTCCTTTAGGACATTGTTAGGTTTGTATGCACTAGTATGTACTAATCTGAATGCGGAGTCGTCGGTGCGGAGACTCAGATCAAGGCCCCCTACAAGTGCCACCTCTTTGAAACTAGCCTTTGTGATCCATTCTGAAAGCTTGCGGTAGAATTCTATTTCCGCCCCTCGATATGGTGGAACCTCCACCTTGAAGATTGTGAGGTCATCTTTCTGGAAAAATTCGTAAGGCGTAACAAGCTTTCCTTGACTAGTAGAGCCTACAGGTGAAACCGTTTCTGAATCAACGAAAGCTATCCGTTCGGCTTCTAGCTTCTGCACCAAGTACTTTATTGTCCAATATCCCGCATACCCTATACC
>JARCRS010000072.1 GCA_029850555.1 archaeon
CTTCACAGTCCCAACGGGAGCTTCAAGTGGTTCTGTAAGTAGTCTCAACAACAAGATTTCAGGAATTGCATCAGTCAACGCTACCCCTTCAACAGTTTTTCTTAGGGTGGACTGGTGTAATACCGACAATACAGGTCAGGACAGATTCTGCCCCAGTCAGATTACAGTTGACCAAGGCGATATCGTGGTGATATTGTTTGAACATAACGACACCGATGCCCACACGTTCACAATTATATCAACTTACAATTTCCAGATAAACGATACTTTCGGGGAGCCTGGTTATACTGCTATAAACTCGACCAGCTTTGCAAATGGAATGCATAACTTTCTAACCAACGGAAATTTCACTGGTTCTTGTACCAATGTGTCTCCTTCGAGTTTCTCTCAACAGCAATCAGGTATTTCGACTAGTTTGTGTGTCTCAGGTTCAAGCCTGCTCTCTAGTTCGACGGTCGGGTCAGTTGGCGTCGTCAATCCAACTCCTGGGCTGCCTCTCAATTCATCCGCACCAAATGGTGGGCTGTTGCAACTTAACGACACAAATTCCGTGAACTTCCAGGAACCTGGAGGAAACATGTCAGAGGCCTATGCTGTAGCAGCAGGTTTTACTCAATTCACAAACCCAGAAACTGGTGCGACCGTAAACGGGCAAACTTGGGGAATAGCAGCTTTCCAAGCAACAACCCCAGGGATTTTCGAATACTTCTGCCACTATCACGTTTCAAATGGAATGTTTGGATACTTGGTCGTCTTGCCAAATAGCCAGTGTAACTCTAGTCCAAGTACATGCGGCGTCAAGTAAATTAGCGTAATCTAAAATTCTCTTCAATTTCTGATTCGTTAAGTAGGCGAATCAGCTTATGTACTGAGAAGATCGCACTTTCACGTTGACTCGCGATTTTGAGATCAAAGGCTACATTTGGCGCACTCTTTTTCTTTTTGATTTGGATTATTTTTGCAACTTTAAGTCAAGGCGCCACAACAGCCAGAGTATCTGCTGCGCAGCAAAATCAGCCTGCCGCGGTCTCTTACGACTCGTATCAGATGATTGAATACCATCTCCCTAACGGCTCGTCTGACCCGTGGTCAATTACAACAGATGCACAAGGAAGAGTTTGGTTTGTTCAACAACAACCTCCAGCTTTGGTTATGTTCAATCCATCGAACCAAAATTTTTCTTCATACACGATTCCAGCGAACGGAACTGAGGGCGCATCTCCTGAATCGGTTGCGATAGACAATTCTGGCAATGTTTGGTTTTCTCTCTTAATCGCAAACAAATTGGGAGAGCTCCGAAATGGTTCTTCAAGCATCATTGAATATTCTATCCCAGGAACAATAGTTTCCCTCGGCACAACTAATGAAAGCTTACCCTGCGGTCCAACGATTATCAAGACTGACACCTCGGGGAATGTTTGGATATCGTGTGAATTTTCAAATCAAATTGACGAGTTCTTTCCCAAAAATTCCACCTTTCTCTCTTTTGACCTACCGATTTGGATGTCAGCACCTGCAGGTTTTGCCTTTGATAAAAATGGCACACTCTGGTTCACAGCTGCTGATACGTACATGATTGGAAAAGCAGTCCTAGCAGAGCTTAGAAACGGAACCTCAGACGGAATAACAGAATTTCCACCAATTAACTCAACCTACTCTTTTACTGTTTCCCACGAAACAGGTCCGGCCGGGACGGTGCAAAAAATTACCTCCAGTCTCCCCAACCCTAGTGGGATCGCTATAAGCTCCGACGGGTCAACGCTTTGGATAACTGAACATATCGATAGCTCCTTTGATAGTTACAATATAAACACAAAGAGTCTCGTCCGCTATTGGACTTCTCAAACCTATGACAAGTTCGGCTATTCGGTCTCATTTCCAAATGCTATCGCCATAGATTCTAAAGGCGATATCTGGATCGGGGAACATTATGGAAACAAGATTGCAGAGTTCGATCCATATACAGATCGACTGATAGAGTATCCGATTCCGTGTTGCTCTAGCGAAGCTGCAGGTCCGTACTCAATCGCACTCGGCCCAAACGGGACGGTGTGGTTTGTCGAAATCGCAGGTTCCGCAATAGGAGAGTTAAAACCGACAACCCCGAGTTATGCTTTTTCAATTGATCTTTTGAGCTCCACTGTAATTCTTAGCCAATCATCATCTGTTAATATTCCGCTAGTATTGAATCAATCGGGTGGAATCGCAAGCGCCAGTCTCAATGTATCCGGTATATCTGACACCGGTATTCTAACCAAAGCGAGCGCTTCTTTCGCAGAGCCAAGGATTTCTTTTTCTTCCGAAAATAACGTGAATGATACTCTGGTTCTGAAAACGCAAGGGCTTAGTCCAGGTATTTACTACTTGACCGTAAGTGCGACAGTTCCAAGCGGAGAAATTTATTCGACTATCCTCAAGGTCAATGTTACTCAAGCGTCGAGCCAGACTGCACTCTATACTGCGATTATCGGAGTTACCCTCGCTCTCATTGTTGTCGGAGGGTTGTTCGCTTTGTCTCGGAGGCCTCGAAGATCACGTATGATTCGGAAAAGGAGATGATGTATTTTTCATCGTACGCGATGTTGCCATTTCCGCACAAAATATATTGAGATCGCAAGACTCGCGCCAATCGCTGCGACGGCAAGTATGATTAACAAGTAAATGTTCCCAGCCGGTTCTACATTGATCGACGCCAAAGCACACGACCTGGCT
>JARCRS010000073.1 GCA_029850555.1 archaeon
ATACTAAAACTCCGTCTATGCTTTATTAGTGAATTACGAAAGAAATCTCAGCAGCCCTATCTTTCCCACGTACCCCTCTCATTGAAGTAATTTCAGGCTTCTGAATCCCTAATCCATATCCAGCCGCCTAAACGAAATTATACCCTTTAGCGTTTCGAGAGGAAAAGTATCTAAAATATGACTTCGAAACCAACAACAGCATTCGCGCTGTCGATCGTAGGTGGTATCTTCGTACTCCTCGGAGGACTGAGCGTTATGATGCTTGGTGCAATATTGTCATTCCTTCCTATCTTGGGAAAGGGGATTGCTCTAGTAGGAGACATCGGAGCTTTGTGTGGAGTCGTGATGCTTGTCGGAGGCGCCTTGATGTACGTCATGCCCGATCGCCACCTGATTTGGGGAATACTCGTTCTAGTCTTCTCTATTCTTTCGTGGGTGGGTGCAATCGGAGGCTTTGCAATCGGCTTTCTCTTAGGACTGGTCGGTGGAATACTAGGAATAGTATGGAAGCCTAGCGGCGTCGCAGTCAACGTGAACTTGCGGAACGTAGCATCTCAAGGACATCAACAAGCAGTAGCACAAATGCAAGGAACCTGTTCGAATTGCGGGTCTCCGCTACCTAGTGGAGCAAAGGTCTGCAGTGCGTGCGGCGTTCCAGCTTAAGTAAAGAGAGAAAACTAATCTCTCTTTCGCTCTTTTTCTTTTTTTTATAGTACCTCCACTTTCGTATAAACAAATGTTAAAAGCATAAACTGCAAACTTTGCTATAGTTGCCCTGGAGTTCTAGCTACGTATTAGTCCGGTACTCGCGCGCGTCATTTTCTTTCATTCAAGCACAAAATTTTGAAGTTATGCTAACAAAACTCTTGTGCTAAAGCACGATGAAATAGATTTCCATGCCTCTTGAGACTCTAAAAACAACCGCCCGAGGAAGAGTTTTCACGGTTGTATTGGAAAAAGATGAAGAAGTCGGAGGATTCTCGGTTCGTTGTGTAGAGCTCCCTCAAGCGATCAGCCAAGGCGAAACTAGAGAAGAAGCACTCAGGAATATCCAGGAGGAAATCGAACTTGTTCTAGATTATTCAGGAGATACTGGAATAGAGAGATAGCAATGCCGTCTTTCTGCGTCAACTGCGGGGTCCAGCTTGCTGAGAATGACAATTCGACTCTATGTCCAAATTGTAGAAACCAGATGATAGCATCTCAATCCCAAGTTCCGCAAGTACCGCCGCCAACTATGATCACTCAAACAAGTTACTATCGTCAAAAACAATCTTCTTTCAAAATAAGAAGTCTAACCCGAAGTTTAATTGAAACGCTAGTAATTTTATTTGGCTTTGTCCTAATTGGTTTCTCAGCTTTAGAAATTGGAGCCCAAGTTGCGTACATGTTAGGATATCCAGCAACAACATTATTTTGGTTACCTAGCGTTGCAATCTGTGAAATCATTTTTCTGCTTGCGATTCTTCACGAATATGGTTCGTTGCACATTGAACTCTGAGAAGAAGGACTCTAGAGGATACTGTTGCGTCTGTGGTTGCTTGAGCCTGAAATTCATTCGTTATTCAACTGACAACTACACAGAACGCTCTAGAGTAAAGCTTAAAGTTACAGTAAGATTACAGTAATTCTTCGGTTGCCTTTAGTTCAAGGCTGGCTTTTGGACTGCTATCCCTCCAAAGATAGTAGCGGGATGACGGCCTGGATAAAGACCGTGGATGGAAAAGCCATCAAACTCAAAGATAGCAAGTGGCGCGCAAAAATCTATGCTTTCGGGGAGGCATGCGACGATCCAAAATATCTAGAGTCGCGAGTAAGGGCATACGATTTAATCTATTCAATAAAATACACGTACAAGAGAGTAGATATCCTTCAAAAGAGAAAGAAAAGTCGAGTCCTTGAGATACAAGTAAAAGATCCGCACAGGATAAAAAAACTAGCCGAAGCACTCGAACACGCTTTCCAAAATCCCACATCCCTAAAACAATACAACGTAGATGTCCTCCCAGAGCAGCAGTATTTCTACGAAAAAGATCTATTTCCGCTAGCCTACGTCGAGGTAGATGTCAGGGAGGACGGAGAAATAAGGAAATGGAATGTGCTTGACAGTGTGACCTCATACACTTACGAAACACCGAAGCTTCAAACACTACGAATTGCAATTGAAATTTCTGACCTTGTTCCAAAGATGGATTCAAAGCTACTTTCAATATCTCTCTATTCCCCTGACGATAATGCTGAAGAAAAAGAAATTGCAAAAATAAAGTCTACTTCAGAAGAAAATATTTTACTTGAAACGATCAAAGAAATTGAAAGAACCGATCCAGACTTAATCATAACTTCAAACGGAGATTCCTTTGTCCTCCCCTTCCTTTATTCAAAGGCAAGTAAATATTCAGTAGATCTGTCTTCCAAATTAAATCGCGATAACTTGGTAAGTAATAATCAAAAAGGTGGAGGAGGAAGGACGTACTTCTCATACGGCCGTATCTTATACAGACCAAACACGCAGAGGCTCTACGGACGGCTGCATCTTGATGAGCAAAATACGTTCGTCTATGACCAGTGCATGCTTGAGGGATTATACGAGGTCTCTAGGTTATGTAGAATACCAATCCACACCTCTATGCGGGCAAGCATAGGAAAATGCCTTTCGAGCCTCCAATTTTACTACGCATTCAAGGAGGATATCCTCATCCCATGGAAGCCCGACATTGTTGAGGATTTTAAAAATGGCTGGGAGCTTTTCGTTGCCGACCGTGGAGGACTAGTCCTAAAACCTCTGCCGGGTGTGCATAAGCATGTGGGGGAGCTAGATTTTGCGTCTCTTTATCCATCAATAATCAGAAAGTACAACATCAGCGCAGAGACAGTGAACTGCGCGTGTTGCTCTAACAGGGAATCAAAATATCAGATTGAAGAGCTCCACATGCATATCTGTGACAAGCGCGAGGGAATAGTTTCAAGAAGTCTAGCTCTTCCATTAAGCAAGAGGTTTGAGTACAAGCGACTACGAGATCAAACAAAAGATAAGCGTTTGAAGAAAATTTACAACGAAAGAGCAGGATCCCTCAAATGGATTTTAGTGTGCTGTCTTGCAAAAGAATCTCCCGTATTAGTCAAGCAAAACGGAGTAATTTCCTGTGTAAAGATAGGATCTTTCATAGATAGCATTGTGGGGGACAAACAAGGTATCATAGAGTGTCCTGATGACACATTCGTTGCTGGCGTTGATCATAATTTCAAATCCAAATTCTCTAAAATAAAGAGGCTTCTCAAAGTTCCAAACGAGCAAAGACTACTCAATATTACAATGGATGATGGACGAACAATTATCGCGACGCCAAATCATCCTTTTTATCAATTGAAAAATGGAGAACTTGAGGTTAAACAAGCCTCAGAACTCAAAGAAGGAGAATTCATTCCAGTTGCAAAGAAACTACCGTCATCAATTCAAAGCGAGAAATTCTTTCAACGATTGAATATATATCAAAAGCAACCCTCCTTGGGTGATTTGGGATTCATCGAGATTAGTAAGATCGAAAAAGAACTAGACAGAATCGATGAATATGTTTACTGTTTTGAGCTTGCTGATGATGAAGTACCGGGGTTCTTTACAGGTGATGGAGCAATCTTTACTCACAACTGTTTCGGATACCTATCTTATAGAAATGCAAAATTTGGAAAGATTGACTCTCACATTGCGGTATGTGCCCTTGCTAGAAAGACGCTTTTAGATGCCATGAGCACGTCCGAATATAATGGGTTTCGCGTAGTTCATGGTATAGTAGACTCTCTTTGGCTCTCAAAGAGGAATGCTACCTTATCTGATTACGAAGAATTGCAAAGGAAAATTGAGCAAGATACGAAATTTAAAATTGCAATCGAGGGAATTTACAAATGGATAGTTTTCCTACCGAGCAAGACCTATTCAGGGAAACAAGTTGCAAACCGCTATTTTGGAGCTTTCGAGGGAACAAATGAGCTCAAAGTAAGAGGAATTGAGCTGCGTAGACACGACGCCCCTCTCTATTTCAAGAAATGCCAGGGAGAGATTTTGGACGAGCTTAAGAAATGTGACAATGAAAAAGAGCTCAGGCACTGCGCAAGGTGGAAATGTATCGAAATTTTTGAAAAATACACACAAGACCTCGAAGAACACAAAGTTCCTTCAACGCAATTAATTATCACTAGAAGACTTTCAAAGAACCTAAGCGATTATAGTTCGCCAAGACAGCTATCCGTGAATGCGGCGTCTCACCTTGCAAAGAAGGGTCTAACTCTACAAGCAGGGCAATCAGTATCTTACGTAATCACGCGATACAAAAGCTCGGGAGTTGATAGATCTCTCCCTGAAGAACTCTTAAGCGAAGAAGAGTATGATTCGCAAAGATACATCGAGCTCCTTGCAGATTGCTGTGCAACTGTTCTTTTTCCGCTCGGGGTGACAAAAAAGGAACTGCTCACGCGTAGTCAATCTTTGCTTTCTTGGCAGAGCGAGCAGAATTAGAATTCAAAATGACAAACTCGAGATCGGTAGAAGACTTTTCTTGGAATACCCCAACTGGTAGCTACGGTTATATCAGTACGAGCGGGAACGACCGAGCGGCTAGAAAAAAGGCGGGTATGATTAAGTAGTAAAATCGCGTTCTAAATCCTAGATCAACATGTGAAAATAGAAGTTAAAGAAAAGAGGACAAAGTCTAAAAGAAAAAATGTCGGACAGCGTACCTTCCGCTAAAAGAGCTCGCACATCAGCAGCGATCTTGATTGCGGCTTTGATCATCTTTTCATCAATTGCAATAATTCAATCCAATCTTCTTCAATGGCCCCTATCCGCTGAGGTCCATAGCCTAGAGGGAAATCGAAACAACTCACAAACAAATCAAAGCAAGAACGTCAATTCTGATTCATCGATTTTGGTCTCTGCGATTGGCTATCTTCCATCTTCCCAGAGTCCGGGTTTCGTCGCATTTCCAATAATAGGAGCCTTCGTAAGCGTGTTTGTCAATGCCTCGAATCATCGTGTTAATCCAGGAACGCCCCAAGGACGAGAGAATGTCAAGGGTTTCCTGATCGCTTCTAATAGTACAGGCACTAATGGTCAGACCCGCTTCTCTGTTCCTGCGGGGACCTACCAAGTCACTTTGAGGAGCGGGGTCGGAAATGTTACTGCTTCGCTTCAAACAAGGCCTCAGAATACCACAGAGCTAGATATTTCAGTAAACGACACGTCATATTCCGCAGCATATTTTGAAATTCAAAACGAGGCGTCTCCTGGCATGCTTCTTCCGTGGGAGAGCACATTTCTACGCATAGATTCAAACGTGCAAACAAATGTTAACGCGAACGAATCGGTTTATTTGGAATTTGTCAATTCGACTACTGTCTCCGCAACATCGACAACATCATCAACCACAATCACGACTACCTGTACGGGCACTATATGTAATTCAAATCTAACAATTATCGGCCTGCCATTTTTGCCTCAAATGATAAGCGCCAGACTCGTAAGTGAATTTAGCTCCTCCTCTTCTCCTCCCACTCTATGGATGCAAGTGCAAACTAATTCCGTCGTAAATATAACAAACATCTCAGATATTGATGTCCTAATCTCGCTTGCTTCTTACACGCTTAAGCAATATCCTATGACCAATTATTCGGTAGCCTTCACCGCTGCCACCGCTTCTGGATAGATAGATTTCGCAAGTATCCAAAAAGAGGAACACAGCAAAAAATGGCAATAAACTATGATTTGGTTATCTATGCGCTCGTGGCGGTCAATATCGTACTTTACGTGATGCTTTTCGAGGGTTATCTTAGGCAACGACGAATGTTCAAGATCCCCAAAGTTGCAACGCCGCAAGAAGCCTTTGCTTTTTTTGAACGCTCTTACAAGCAGGTCTTTCCCCAGGACCGAGATGGATTCACTTGGGGTGAAGCAGTCAGGAGAGCGCGGAAATTAGCTCAGCTAAATGACTTTCAATGGGACGCCGTTCAAAAATCTCTCAAGCAATACGAAGCTTATAGATACGGTGGAATCGGGCATGAGCGAGAAATCGACACCTCTGCGATATTGAAACTGGCGATATCGTTACGTCAGAAAAATTACTACACAGGGAGATAAAGAGAGAGGAAAAATTGGCGCAATTAAGCACTGTAAATCTGCGAAATAAAATCGTTGCCGAAGTAGAAAAGGTGGTTGTGGGTAGAGAAGCAGAAGTAAATCTTCTCCTAACCTGCCTTTTGGCAAAGGGGCACGTACTTCTTGAGGGCGTGCCAGGTATGGCGAAAACACTACTTGCAAAATCGTTCTCAAGATGCCTAAATCTAAAATTCAAACGAGTCCAATTTACTCCAGATATGCTTCCCATGGATATCATTGGAGGCTATATCTTCAACATGAAAAACAGAGAATTTGAATTTAAGGAAGGACCAATATTTACCAATATTTTGCTCGCTGACGAAATAAACAGGGCTGGTCCAAAAGTGCAGAGCGCTTTGCTTGAGGCGATGCAGGAACAGCAAGTGACAGTGGAAGGAAATACCACAAAGCTTCCCTCTCCCTTCATGGTGATCGCGACTGAGAATCCGCTTGACTTTGAAGGAGTGTACCCTCTTGTAGAAAGCGAGCTTGACAGATTTATGATGCAAGTCAACTTTACTTACCCAGATTCTCGAGTTGAAGCAAACATACTGAGGAGAAACTTGGTTGAGCTGAACGAAGAGAACGTTTCCCGCGTGGTTACCCAAGAGGAACTCAAAGGCATATTCTACGAAGTGGAACGAGTTCAAATCTCTGATGAAATACTAGACTATCTCGTTGACATCGCAGAAAATACTAGAAATGATTCGAGGATAGGTCTTGGAGCTTCGCCTCGCGCGATGGTGCAGCTCACCCACTGTGCTAGAGCGAACGCATTCCTTGACGGGAGAAGTTTCGTTGTGCCTGAAGACATAAAATTAGTTGCACCTCACGTTCTATCTCACAGGATAAGATTAGAGCGAACTGCAGAGCTCAAAGGAATGGTTGGAACCCCAAGCTCCGTAATTTCAGAACTACTGGGCGTAGTGAAGCCACCACGGTAAACCTTACTCAATGGGGACGCGATTATCTAAAAGCTGCTATTGTTCTTACTGTAATCGCGTCGTTTCTCGACATTAGCTTGATGCTCGTACTTGCTTTTACTCTGTCTATCGTTGCCCTAATTTCATTTGCAATTGTGCTTTCAATTACCCGATTCAATACTAAGGTAGTCATGGAACCGACCATAATTCGAGGTTTTAAAAATGACAAACTGTCGGCTAACGCAGTCTTGGTTTCAAAACGGGCGAGATGGGTCAATTCAAAACTCTCTACTGTTAAATCCCAAGTTGGGGTAGAAACACAATTCGAACTGTCTGATGGTTTGGCGAAGATTTACATTACTTCACGATATGCGGGTCGTTTCTCTAGTCTCACCTTACAGTTCGAAGTGAGAGATATTTTGAATTTATTTTCAAAGCGAATTCAAAGGGTCTATGCAGATTTTACTTATGATTCTCTTCCCCTCTCGATACTTGTTCCTTTACCACATTCAAGGCCCATGCCCTTAGCATTGGGAGAAAGATCTGGGAAGTCCCCCGGTTCGAGTCTAGAGCTTTACTCAATTGAACAATATCGGCCGTTTACTGAAACAAAAAATGTCTTGTGGAAAAAAGTCGCGCGAATGCCCGATGAAAGCCTAGTTGTCAGGATTAGAGATTCGAGCATCCCTAGGTTGATCCGGATTGGATTTGTTCAAAGAGCAAAAAGAGAACCTAAAGCGAAACTAGAATGGATGGATCTCGCCTGCGAAGGAATTGGAATGATGGGAAATAGTCTCCTTGCTGCGGGTTGCGCGATCGAGATTCTTCACATGTCGAAAGAGAGTGGAAATAAAATTTCAATCCATGAGATCTCAAACCTCGAAGGCCTCTCGAATGCGATAATGGAATTGTCAGATTCGCCAAATCTAGGTTCAGACGTTCAAAATTTGTTTGAGATTCTAGATAAATCAGACATTGTGGTCTGCGGTACAAGGGAGTTAGAAGAAAGGTCGTTGGCTGTTCCAATTTCAAAATTGCCGGCGCTAGTAATTGCTGAGCAGGGCGCCTCTCCTCTATTGGTGGGGCAAAAGACGATGTTATACACGGGAATGGAAGACGTGAGAAAGCTAGTCTCGAAAGTTCTGGAGATTTGATTTGACCCAAAGCGAATTGATTCAAAGTAGGCAAGGATCAAATGTGAGACTCGGATTAGGCCTTCTAGCGGGACTATCATTGTTTGCTCTCTATCTTTACTTTCTGAATATTTTCGCTGTCCCAATTGTGGGAGGACCGATGGACGCGGTAGAATCTGCTATATTCTACACAATGATATTTCGAGTTCTTGTGCTATTGCTTGTACCATCTCTGAGAAAACTGGGTGCGCAATTCAAGATTGTCATTCTATCCTTTGAAGCATTCATCTTGTTTTTGCTGGTTGTCGTTGCCGTACTTTCTGGGAGTACTGCATACGGTCAGGTGATAGCAGAAATCTTGACAGCCTGGTTGATGACTGCCCTAATAGTTGTTACACCATACTCAATCTACGAGCTTTCTCTAATGATGTACAAAGATACAAGCATGACTGCTCTTGCCGTCTCTGCCGCGCCTTTAGGAGCAATTTGTCTATTCTTAGCGAATCTGGCCGTTCGGGTCCCAAATCCTCCTAGTGGCATAGGAAATTTCGGGGCGGTCTTGATAACTTCACTGAAAGATCAGCCAAGCTTTGCGGGGTCTACCGTAGGAGGAGAAAGTCCGTTTATTTCGGGAGCCTCCGTCTTATTTTTCCTTTCAATCATTGTCTACATTGTCTTCCACCAAGCCCAGACGTCATTAGACTTTACGAGCGCTACGAAATATCATTACTCGCTTAGCCTGATGGTGATGGGCAGTCTTGTTACATTCCTCTGGTTGTTCTTTGCAGCTGGTTTCTTGAATGGAAATGTCTTTGAGGTCTTGAGTGTCCCTGCGGCCTCTATTTCGATAATTCTATGGGTGGTGTGTCGTGAAAGGTAGTGGAAGTCTCGTAATAATCGCCTTGGTTATGTCGCTGCTTTTGTTATTCCCCGCTCCCTTCCTAAGCTCTTTTAGAGCGCAGCATAGTTCAGCAGCTAATGGAAAATTAGGAGCAAACAACGATCGTCTTTCTTCGTATTTGCAAACAAGCTCTCTCGAGCTTGGTTATGGGCCGGGATCACTCACTCCAATCTCACAACAACTTCCTGTGTACACAGTGAACGACCAGCTTTGGATCGAATCAAATTATAACACCGCTATCCAAACTCAACTAACTGCATCAAAGGGGAATATTTTGGTTAACAGGACCATCGAGCCAAGTACGGCCGCAGAGCTTTACCTTTTTACGTCGAGCCTTGCAACTTCGAACCTCACACTCGGAGTCTCAGGAATTCAATCATTTTCAGTTCCGCTTCAATTCGTAAATCCTTCCAACAGTACAATTGGTCCTCTCTCAGCAAGATACTCCCTCAATAAAGGTGATCTCCTTGGCTCGCTTACTTCTCCAAATCTAAGCAGCCTATTTGACATTCAGCAATGTCTCACAAACGTTTCTTCCTCTGGCGAGGCGGAAGTATCTCTTCCAAGCACTTTTGGAACCGGATTCATTGGTATAGATGGGAGTCCCAGCGCGCCTACGGCAGAAATATCGTTGCAATATGCGAACGCACTTAACGCATTTTCTTTTTCATACGAACTTCTAGCCAATTTTACGTACATGCTTCCTGGCGGAAGCGGAGGAACCGGATATACGAATTCTGAGGTCGAAGTTGCAAGATCTAACTCTGTTCTTGTTCTCCCTGGAGCACATTCCAGCATTAACCTGACTCTTTCGGACTTGGCTTCTCTAAGGAATGGAAGATACATACTAAGGGCATTCTTTGAAAATGGACAAGCAAGTCAGGAGGTTCAAACTTCATTGGTTCTCAAATCAATATCAGCTTCATCTTGGTTTTGGCTAGGTTCATGCCAGGAGTTGAAACAAGCAGGACCACCGACAATTTCCTTTGAGGCAAATCTTACTGGCTCTACAGTCGAATGGCCTAAATTTCTCTACCTGATGTACCAGGTTGTGCCTGGAGTTGAGAGTTTCACTAACGTTTCGCTTGACCTTAATCTGAACCGCGTTAACTTTGTTGTCAATTCTAACAAAATGACTTTGCCGTCGGATATTCAAGTTTCTTCGGATCCGTCTAACTCAAACTCTGGAATCGAGAGCCTGGAGATTGGCAGCGGTGGGGTCGTTTATTTGATCACAAACGGGACCTATCCGGCATTCGCAACATTTGCTTTTTCGTTCGGCGGCAAAACCTTTGCTACTGATAATGTAGTATTCCAATCTCCGGATGATGACCCTACAGGAAACATAAGCTTGGGCGAGCTGCTCGTGGCAGCGACCCGAGGAAGCCAAGGAATATACAACGCTACAGTCACAATCTTTTCTAACAGTCTCAACACATCGGTGACCGAACAGACAAACGCAGATGGTATCGTAGATCTCTTTGTACCTGCAGGTAGTTACAACGTAACCGTCAAGATTGGAAGTGAAACGTTGACTTCTACGGAAGATGTTCTCTTGGGAGTAACAACACAGTACGCCGCCGTTTTCCCTGCGCCGGTTAATTACACTCAAGATCTCCTTTTGGCGCTATCAATTATCACGGTATTAGGAGCGCTTGGGAACTTCTGGTTTCGGTTCGCCAAGCGACGAGTGCGTAAATTTTCAAGATAAATTGGTATCCAAATATTCTAAGGTGAAGCTCTGATGGATCTTAAATCAGTCAAGATAGCTATTCCTAAGGGTTGTAACATTATTCTAGGACAAACTCATTTTATCAAAAGCGCTGAAGATATCTTTGAAGCCCTTGTCAACTCTGTGCCTGGCCTCAAATTCGGCTTGGCATTCTGCGAGGCCTCAGGTCCTTGCCTTGTAAGACATGAGGGAACAGACGAGAATCTACGCAAGATGGCTAGGGAAAAAGCTCTCGAAATTGGTGCGGGACATGTCTTTCTCATTTACTTGAAGGACGCTTATCCCCTGAATGTTTTGAATGCGATCAAGAACGTTCCGGAAGTGTGTAACATTTTTTGTGCGACGGCGAATCCTGTCGAAGTAATTCTAGCTGAATCAGAACAGGGTCGCGGTGTCATTGGCGTAATAGACGGCTATTCTTCAAAGGGAATAGAAGAGGAAAAAGACATTCGAGCTCGCAAGGATTTCTTGCGAAAAATAGGCTATAAGCTCAATTGAGTCAGGTGCCTCTTCGAGAGACGAGAAATGCCGCACAAAGGCTGATGGCTAAAGAAATCGCGCCAAGGAAGGCAGCACCAAAGATTGCATTTGGGCTCTCGATACTTTGAGCAGATGAAGGATTGGGAATCTGTGCTCCCTGAGGGTTAGCACTATAAGACGGTCCTGGAACGACACTCTGTCTGCTTTGTGTTTGAGCACTCGAAGTAACCGCAGCCTGATTCGCCAATGCAGGGCCGGCAATCGGTCCAGCTTGAGGAAGCCCCATAAAGCCCAGAACTGCAATTGCACAAACTATGCCAAGGATACCGGCTACGAGACTTTTTCCCTCAACCATTTGCTTACTCACCTGATTCTATTTTTCCATGACATACATAGTTCTACCTATTAGAACGGTCAATTCGACATAGTTTCAATGTTCTCTTAAGGTCAAGGCCTTGATTGAAGCCTGTCAAATTGAGCATTCTAGTACAAAGTCAAGAAGAAATGAGAAATACAAAAGGGATTGCTAGTAAAAGCGATCCATATCTATACAACTTTGACGCAGAAAAGAACCCAAAGACAGCCGTGTTCCTAGATGAGCTCAGGGCCTGGGCTACTAGGAGGAACTACGCCAGGGACATTGTTCGTATCTTGAAGAACCAAAGTGATAGCTTCCTACGCCTACCCAAGAAACAAAAGGAAGACATCATTCGTAATCACATCAAAACTTCTAGAGGCAAGATTTCAGACGCGTACCTTTGCTGCTCTCTTGTGAGTGTCAAATCCTTGCTTGAGAGATACGAGCAAGAGGTAAATTGGATTCAAATCAAGAGGATGCTTCCAAAGGTGAAAAACGTAGCTCGTGATAGAGCTCCCACTAAAGAAGAAATCAAAAAGCTACTCAAAATCTGCGATCTGCGTCTTCGCGCTGCAGTATTGATCCTCGCGTCTTGTGGAATACGGGCCGGGGGATTGACTACTCTAAACATTGAGGACTATACTAAATTCGACTGGAAAGGAAATACTCTTGGTAAATTGATTGTCTATCGTGGAGAACCGGAAGAATATGTAACCTTGATCTCTCCTGAAGCTGTACGGGCCCTGGAAGATTACCTAGAATTTCGTAGATCCAAGGGAGAGAAGCTATTGCCGGATTCTCCACTCTTCAGAAACAAGTACGACGGATTCACCGAAAAGGGCGAGAGATACGAAAGAGGATTACAGAGAATCAAAGAGTTTCACGATATGACTAGCGCGAGACAGGACGAGATCAAGAATCTATTTCATGCAAAGGGCCTGCAGCAAGAGTTCTATCATAAATGGAGACTAGCAGGCGTGAGAGGAAAGGAAAAACATGGCAGGGGGAAGCCCTTTGAGTTTAAAGCTGTTCACGGCTTCCGCAAATACTTCAAGACTTTCTCGCCTAAAGGAATGGACCCAGAGACAGCTAGAGATGATGTCGAATTACTAATGGGACATGTTGTTTCCTATCACAAGCCAACATTCGAGCATCTATGCGACCAGTACGTAAAGGCCTTGCCTTCCTTGTGCATCACTGAATCCGAAGAGCTCAAGATCGAAATCAAAGAGCAGGAGTCAGTATTCCTCAAGAAGTTTGACGAGCTTGCTTCGAGGATTGAGAAGACTGAGCAAGAAGGCCTTGCCTTAAGG
>JARCRS010000074.1 GCA_029850555.1 archaeon
CACATAAGTTGCGGCGGCGCCGCTAGAAGTCGCTATTACTGAAATAATACTCGCGCCAATGGCAAAGTGGATGTTGACGCCAAAAAAAATCGTCAGTATTGGAATAATGACTACTCCTCCTCCAATGCCAACGATTGAACCTAGTATCCCTGCCGCCAATGACCCCAAAAGTAGTAGGGCCATAAATTCAATTACTATCATAGCTCGACTACCACCAGATTGATACGTTCATTGGAAACGGGAAAGATAATCCCGTAATCGGTCTTTCTTTCAATAACTTCTAGTTGAGAAGTCCAATTAAGAGTATTGCCACTCAGAATTAGAGTTCTGCTATGAAAGTGATTGGATGCTTACCAAATCTTCTTTAAGGTTAAATTATTTTGGTTGGGCTACTTTCTCACTTTGAGAGTCCCCTTTACTGGGGCGATTCCGGGGATTTCCCATTCTTCCCACATCTCGTCAACAGTTTCTTGGAAGAACTGATAATCCTCATCCTTGAAGTGCGAGAACCGTCCTTGTTTTTCCAAATATTCTCGTACAGGTGTTCTCTTCTTTGAAGTCATGTCATAGGTATACCTTACTTCTCCCCTGACGATTTCATATACCGGCCAAATGCCAGTATTTATTGCAAGCTGACCAAGATCGCCAGAGTATCTCGGATGATAGTCCCAACCTTTAGGGCAGGGGTCTAAAGTGTGAATGAAAGTTGGGCCCCCAATAGAGAGCGCCTTTTTCACCTTGTTCATATAATCCATTGGTGGGAAAGTTGCGCAGGCTGTAGCGACGTACTTGCAGTTTGGATGGCCTATGGCAAGCATAGGAGCCACATTCTTCTTCCATCTCTTTTGCATAATTCTCTCTTTCGAACCGGTTGGAGTGAACGTAGTTTGAGCTCCGTATGGCGTCAGATTTGTTGCTTGAATATCCGTATTTGCGGCTGATTCGTTATCGTACATTATGACTAGCAAATCATAGTCGGTTTGGAGCGCATTTGAGATTCCTCCTAGACCCATATCTCCTCCTCCAAGATCTCCTGAAAAGTTGATCACGTTGATTTTCTCTTTGGCAATCTTGCCCTTTCTCATCAAAGCTCTCAATCCAGCTGCCATTCCTATAGCAGAAGCTCCTCCTCCCCCTAGCTGCGTGTGCATCCAGGGGACAACCCAAGGAGTCGTCATGTAGCTAGTGTTTGCCACATACATGCAACCAGTTGCGCCGGTTACGACCGTGCGCGGACCCGATGCTTTGATGAAGTCTCGCATGACAAGAGCGGATTCGCAGCCCTGGCAAGTCCTGTGTCCAGAACTGTAATACTCTTGGAGATCTATCTTGTGCACATTGTTGTATAGCTTTGGGTCGCCAAATTCCTTTCCTTTTTCAATCTCTGTTACTTCTGTAGTCATTTCTCTTATTCCTCCTCTTTTCCCTCTCTATTCACCAATCTTACCCTTAGAGGCTTTTCCCTCTCTAACTCGGACCCAGTTCACGATGTTCTCTTGGTCTTCGGCTTTCTCGGTCTTGTGATACATCTCAACAACATCTTCGATCGATATTTCTCTTCCAGCGAGCCCAGCTATAAAGTCAATCATTGGGGGTTTCGTTTTTGACCTATACATCGCCGCCCTAATGTCGTTGAAAAGAACGCCTGCATCATCAGGTCCACCGTGGGCAAAGTCCCTATCGATTACTCCTACGTTTGCGGCTTTAGAAAGTACATTTCTCAAATCTTCAGATGGAAATGGCCTAAACCACCTTAGTTTTACGTATCCTACTTTATCTCCTTTCTTTCTCATCTGTTTGACCGCAGTCTTTGCGGCAGAGGTTACCGTGCCCATTCCGACCATGATGGTCTCCGCATCCTCCGTCATGAATTCTTCGAAGAATGGATTGTCGTAACCTATGTGAAATATCTCTTCAAACTCTTGGTATGCCTTGCGTATAACTCCAACAGCTCGTTTTGCAGCCTCCCAGTTTTGTCTTCTAATCTCCATTCCCCAATCCTCGTTTACTTGCGGGGCAATTGATATTGGATTGTCCGGATGCATTCTTCTAGATCCAAGATCGTAGGGAGGAAGGAACCTGTTTACAGCCTCTTTTGTTGGCACCTTTACCATGTGTTGGGAGTGAGTAAGATAACCTCCGTCCATTGCAACAGCGCAGGGCATTCTCACTTTCGGATCTTCAGCAACTCTATACCCGATCAGAGTTGTGTCGAGAGCCTCTTGCGCAGTCGAAGCCCAGACAATTAACCAGCCGAGATCTCTAACTAGCATTGCGTCGTTGTGCTCTACTCCGAAGGCTCCGGGATCATCGAGCGCCCTATTTCCAACCAATGCGAGAACGGGAAGCCTGTCCGTCGCGGTTGCCGCCAAAGCCTCGGTTGCAAAGAGCCAACCCGTTCCGCTGCTTCCCGCAAATGCTCTCGCACCCACAGATGAAGCATGTTTTGCAATTTCAAATTGCGAATGCTCCCCGTCTGCTATGATGTATTCAGAATCGAACTTGCCATCCGCTATGAACTTCGCAAGACGATCCATCACACCCGTGTACGGCCTGATCGGATAGGCTGCGAACACGTCTACGTCTGCAAGTCTAACTGCTTGAGCCACAGCATCTGTACCCGTTAGTAGTTCTTCACTTTCCCATACGCTCTTGTCTTTTAGGACAGTTTCTGTTGCCATTTTCTATTCAACTCTCACTTTTTTGCTTCCTTGAAAGGAACCTCTTTGGTTATTTCCGTCGTTTTTTCTCCCTTGCCGGTAACGAAGGAAGGCATCATCCTTCCTTTTCCTTTCTTCTCTTCTGCCATCTTCGTGTAGGCGAGAGGATCTTTCTTGTAACTTTCCCATGGACTGTTGTTGTCAGAAAAGTTCAGCTCGTCGACCATCACAATGCAATCATTCACGGGACAGACCTCAGCGCACCTTCCGCAACCGGTGCAGTATTCGTAATTGACATCGTACAAGCCATCTGGCGTGGGATCAAAGCACTCGTCGGGGCAATCATACCAGCATAGTGTGCACTTTGTACAAATGTCAAATCGCACGACCGGTCTCTGAGTCTTTGAAGTTCCTCTTTTGTAGTTCGGGTTTCTAGCTAATCCCCGTGGGCCCATCTTGAATTCATTCGGAACCGCTTTGACGACTATTCCTTCTTCAAATTCATTCCATGCGGGCAGAACAGGCTTTGGATAAGGCCACTCTATTCCTTGATTTGGGGTGACTTCGGTAAAGCTCACCGAATCATAGGCTTCCTGAAACGCCCTAATTTTTTCATCTGTCTTGTATGTTTTTCGCACATATTCCCTAGTTTTTTCAAAGTTGATTAGCTCGGGCGCGACTTTTGCGATGGCTCCAAGCATCCTAACATCGGTGTTGTCATCTCTATAGTACCACAACCCAGCAAAACTTGCGTCTCCAGGGAGAATAGCTAAACGATAGCTGAACGGTTTTCTCTCGAGGAACCGAATCAGATCTTCGGGGTTTCGTTTTGAAACCACCAAGAGCGTTCCACCAGGAATCACCTTCTCATTGATTGGTCGGATTCCATAGTGACCCCACGGTTCAAGTCCCTTGACCATCGTGTCGTCAAGTACACTAACAATATCGGCTCTATCAATGTCCATTTTTGCACTTGCAAAAGCTTCTAGCTCTTCCTCCGAAAGTTCGTTCGAAAAGAAAGCAAAGTTGGCGCATGGAACTCCGTTCCTTTGGGGATCATCGCTATATCTTCCGTTTGAGAATGCGGTCTTTCCTTCAGAATGTGCGACGTAAACCAGATCCTTCGTTATCCTGTAAGCGAGTGTCTTTTGAAAAATTCCGCGGTAGTTTACTTCAAAGCGCCTTACGGCTTGTTCAGAGACCTCAGAGTTCTCTGCGGTCTTTAAAATGGTTGCCAAGAATTAAAGCCACATCCTTTCCAAGGTTCTCGGTCACTCTTTAGCTTATTTTGTACCTGTTCAAGGAAACAGAATCCAGTTAAAAAAAGATAAGCCCGCATGGGCTATGAAGAAACATTCAACAGATTGCTTACAAGCTTAATATGATGCTCATCAATCATTTTATGGAAAAAATTGTCACTTTGGGAAGTTGAAGTCACCCAGTCTGATTGCCCTCATATTCTTATTACTCGAAAATATCCATCGCTACGTATAATCATCATGGGAACAGAAGTTATTGGAAGATATGAAAGGTTGTTTTCAGTATTTTCATCTCCTTCAACACGCGAGCTTAATTCTGCTCTAAATATTTTCCAAAAAGATGATCGCATCAGGAATTTCAAATTACTTTCGAGAGAGTCGGGCGTTGCCACCGCACTTTATTTAATGTCAAAGACTTCGATGTTTAGAAAGACTTCTGAGATTGGTTTAAGGATCCATCCTCTCGTTGCAAAAGACGGGCATGAAAAGTGGTATCTCATTAGTGGTCAATCCGGAGTAAACATTAGATCTATTGTAAGCGATCAATACACGAAAGTTATCTCGATGAAAAGGAAGAGATCCGCAGAGATATTCAGATCGTTCTATACAGCTGTGAGAGACCTCATGCCTGCTCTCTCAATTTCTGACAAGTTTTCCAAACGAGAAATTGAAATTCTTCGGATTGCGCAGGAGAGAGGCTTTTTCTCTTGGCCGAGGAGGACTAACCTCACTGATCTGAGCAAGGAACTAGAAATGCCAAAGAGCACTCTTTCCTATCATTTTAGAGCCATGGAGAAAAAGATGGTTGACGCACTGAGCTGAAATTTCTGACCCAAGTTACACTCCTTCGAAAAATCAGCAAAGATAGCTATAATTCTCCAAACTAGAGACGAAACAGATTGCGTGGGCCACAAATGAAACCAATTCATCGACTACGACTTAGGCGGGCAACAATAGAAGATCTAGATATTCTCGTGAAACAACGACGTAATATGTTTGAGGATCTCAGGCATAGAACCTCTCTTGAACATAAAGTCGGAGATCGCTCTTACAGGAGGTTTGCAAAGGAAATGATGCCCAAAGGAAGATTCGTAGGATTCTTGGCGGAAACAAAAGATGGAGAGGTCGTGGCTGGAGCCTGTGTTTGGATACGAGACATCCAGCCCCATCCCGGAAAGATCAGCCCAAGAAAAGGACCATATCTCATGTCTGTCTATAC